>NZ_JBQQBX010000060.1:0-28442 GCF_052245475.1 Streptomyces sp. 7N604
CCCCCCCAATTCCCCTCCCGGGTGTGGGCATTCGTTCGGTGGGGCGATGGGGGTCCCCCATAGCCTGAACGGCATGGGGGACCCCCATCGCCCCGCGGAACGAATGCCTTTCAGACGGGGGACGGGCGGCGGTAGGCGGAGGCCAGACGGGCTTCCGTCACCGCCAGAGCCGCCACCGCCGCCAGCAGCAGGAGCGTTCCGAGCACGGTCGCCACCGTGAGCCGCTCCCCCAGCACGGCCACCGCGATCACCGCCGCGCTCACCGGCTCGATCAGCATGATCACGGACGCGGTGGCGGCCCGTACGACGGCCGCCCCCGCGAAGTACAGGGCGTACGCGAGCGCGGTCGGCACGGCCGCCACGTAGACCAGCAGCACCAGCACCCGCGCCGGATCCGCCGTGTGCGGCAGCAGCCCTTCCGACGCGACGAGCGGCAGCAGGCAGACCGCGCCGACGGCGAAGGCCCAGGCCGTCGTCGAGCGCGGGTCCGCGCCTCCACCGGCGCGCCCGAGCCGGCGCGTCAGCAGCGTGATCCCCGCGTATGCCGCCGCGGACACCAGCGCCAGGACGACACCGAGCGGCTTCACGACCCCGCCCCCGCTTCCGAGAACCAGCACCGCGAGCCCGCCCAGCGCACCCGCCATGGCCGCCACTCCCCCGCGGCCCAGCCGCTCCCCCATGGTCAGGCGGGCGCCGAGCGCGATGAGCACCGGCCCGGCGCCGATGGTCACGACGGTGCCCACCGCGAGCCCCGTCTCCCGCACCGCCGCGAAGTAGGCGGTCTGAAAGACGGTCAGGCCGAGACCGGTGCCCACGATGCGCAGGACCCGGCGGCCCCGCGCTTCAACGGCCGGCCGCGCCGCGGGCGCGACGGCGCCCCGGGCCCGTGCCCGTGCCCGTACGCGGCTCACCGCACGTACCGCACGCACCGCCAGCAGCAGCGCGAGCCCGCCCACGTAGCGCCAGAACGACAGGGCGACGGGACCGAGATCGCTGGACCGGTACAGCATGGCGGCCGCCGCACCCGCGGTGCCCCAGGCGGCGCCGGCGACGACCAGATAGAGCAGGCCACGCCCGACAGGCAGGCCGACAGCATTGTCCGACACGTTCGACACGAGAGAGTTCTCCGCGGAAGAGGAATGGTCGCTTCGCTTCCGTCTGCGGGCAGCGGCGACATGCCCGGGCACAGCCCGAGCCGGTCTTCCGTGGAGCGGCCGCCCGCCTTAAGCGGCGGGAGGCGGAAGAACGAGTGCGTTCGCATGCATGATCCGGACCTTACGTCGCCCGGAGACGGGCGGGCAACTCCCTTTCGTCCCGCCCGATGCCCCTGCCATCCTCGCTGTCCCCACCGTCCCCACCGTCTCCGCCGCCCTCGCCGGGCATCGAGCCGGGCATCGATCCGGACGTCGAGCCGGCCACCGGCCCGTCCGAGGCCACCTTCGGCGTCGAGGTCTGCGCAATGAGCGCCCCCGCCAGCACGGCCGCGCCGCCGATGACCTGCGGCGCGGAGAGGTGCTCCCCGAGCATGACCCAGGCCAGTACGGTCGCCACGACCGCTTCGAGGCACGCCACGACTCCGGCGACCTGCGGCGAGAGGCGGCGCACCGACAGAACGCCGGTGAGGTACGCGATGACGGTCGCGACGAGCACGACCCAGCCGAGCAGCAGCGCCGCCGGCACCACCGTGCCGTCCATGTCCGCCTGTTCCGCGAGCAGCGCCCAGTCCATGCCCCACGGCCGGGCGACGACGGTGAGCACGGCGGCGCCCACGAGCAGCCCGTACGCGATGACCCCGATCGGGTCCGCCGCGTCCTCGCCGTCGCTGCCGTGGTCGGCGAGCACGAAGTACGAGACCTGGCAGCAGGCCGCGCCGAACGCGAGCAGCAGTCCCAGCGCGTCGAAGCCGAGCCCCGACCAGACCTCGACGACGCACGCGAGACCGCCCACTGCGAGCACGACGCCGACGGCGGCCGCGCGGCTCACCGGCCGGCGCTGTACGAACCGCACCCAGCCCAGCAGCAGCGCCGGGCCGAGGTACTCGACGAGCAGCGCCACCCCGACCGGGATGCGGGAGATCGCGGCGAAGTAGCAGGCCTGCACGCCCGCCACGGCGAGGAGGCCGAAACCTGCGAGCAGGGCGGGGCGCCGGCGTACCAGGGCGCGGTGCCGCCAGGCGACGGGCAGCATGACGAGGGCGGCGCCCGCAGCGCGCAACCACAACCAAATGCAGCGGGTCCAGGCCCGCCTCGATCAGCGGCTTGGCCGCGACCCCCGATCCACCGAACGCGAACGCCGAAGCCAAGGCGAGGCCGAGGCCGACGCTCCTCCCCTGAGACGCGTGCATCCGGACATGATGTCAGCTCTCGACAGGAGCGTCATCCCCGATACCCCTGACAGGCCGCAGCACCAGGCCCCAGCACAGGCCGCAGCACGAACGCCCCGCCCCCCGTCACACGGCCTCGCTCCCGAGTCCCCTCTGCAGGACAGCTGCGCCGCCGACCGCCCCGGCGGGCAGCGAGCCGTCGAGCCGGGCCGACAGCAACTCGCGGTCCACGCCCGCCCGGCGCAGCACCTCCGCCGCCCGGCACCCGGGGTCGGCGACCAGCGCGGCCAGCAGGTCGAGCCCTTCGGCGCGTTCGGCGCCCCTGCAGCGGGCGCGCTCCAGTGCGCCCTGCATGGCTGCGGCCGCCGCCGGTGACAAGCCGGGGGTTCCCCTCTCCTCGCGCCCGGCGCCCACGACGCGCAGGGCCCCGGAGTCCTCGACCGCGCCCCGCCACCTGAGCCCGTAACCGATGCTGCGCTGCACGAGATAGGTGAGCAGCCGGGCGACCTGCGCCCCGGCGCCGAATGCGGCCCTGACCTCCGGATCCGCTTCGAGGAGGGTGTGCAGGAGGTGAGCGGTGTCGACATGGCGGTCGGCATCGCGTATGGCGCGCCTGCGGGCAGCGCTGACCACCGACGCCGGCACGGCACCGAGCCGGGCGCCGGGCCCCGGACTGGACTGCCCGGCGGCACCGGGCGGCGGCGAACGGTCTGGCACATCTCCCACCTCATCAGCCCCGAACGGGCCGAGCATCGACGGCAGGGATCATTTGCCCCTCCCACCGTGGTTGGGTACGGATGACCGGATTCTCCTCCTTAGGGATGAGATCACGCCACAGGGAGGGCATAACTGACGCCCCGTCAGTCTTGAATGTTGGAGCCCCTAGGTCTACGGTCCGCGAGCGGCCGTCGCAGTGACGGAGAAGGGGGTGGTCGTATGGCCGAGGTCAGCGCGGAGGCACGGATCGAAGCACCGGCGGAGAAGGTCTGGGAGCAGCTGACGGACTTCACGTCGTACGGGCAGTGGAACTCCACGCACACCAGCTTCCCCAAGGGCGGCCCCGCCTCCCTGGAGCCGGGTGCCACCTTCGCGGAGAACATGAAGCTCATGGGCTTCCCTGCCGAGGTGAACTGGACGGTGGAGGCCTGCGAGCCCGCTCGGCTGCTGCACATCAGGGGCACCGGACCGATGGCGGTGAGCGTCGGCACGCGGTACACCCTCACTCCGGACGGGGAGGGGACGCAGGTGCGGATCGACGGTGAGTTCACCGGAGCGGCCGTGACGCTCATGGCCGGCAAGCTCAGGGACTCGGCGACGGCTGCGCTGAACGAGTCGCTGCGCAAGCTCAGCGGTCTGGTCGCGTAACAAGCAGGACAGGCCGCGACCGCCGCGACTGGGGCGACCGCCGTTGGCTGAGGGGTGGCCCGCCGGCCGCCCCTCAGCCACTGCGCCCCTCGAGCAGCTCGCAGGCGGGGCAGGGTTCAGCGCACGGTCAGCTCGGCCGTCCGCCCGCCCGCGGTGAACACGTACGCCCCGCGCTCGACGCGCGGCGCGCCCGCGCCGTCGATGTCGCCCGGGGTGACCGCGAGGACCCTCGCCGGGACGGTCAGCGCGATCGTCTTCGACTGGCCCGCTTTCAGTCGCACTTTGGTGAAGGCGACCAGCTTCCTGGCCGGGGCCAGCACGTCGCTCGACGGCCGCGACACGTGGACGGGAACCACCAGATCCCCGTCCCTCCGGCCGGTGTTGGACACGGTGACCTTCAGGCGCACCGGCTCGCCCGCCCTGACCGAGCTCCGCGCGAGGCCCAGGGAGTCGAAGGCGTAGCTGGTGTACGAGAGACCGGCCCCGAAGGCGTACGCGGCGTCGTACGAGGACTCGGCGCCCCCGTTGGTTCCGGGCAGCTGCTGGTAGTACATCGGCTCGTTGCCGGTCTTCTTCGGCCAGGACACCGGGAGCCGGCCGCTCGGGTTCGCCGCGCCGAAGAGGACGTCGGCGACCGCATGGCCGCCCTCGGTGCCGGGCAGCCAGGACATCAGCAGCCCCTCGGTGCCCGCCGCGTCGCCGAGCGCGAGCGGGCGTCCGGCGAGCACCACGACCACGACCGGCTTGCCGCTCGCCTTCAGCGACTTCACCAGCGCCTGCTGGCCGGCGGAGAGTTCCGGCCGCGGGGAGTCGGCCTCGCCCTCGGCCGCGGCCTTCTCACCGACCACGACGACCGTGAGATCCGCGGTCCTGGCCTGCTCGGCGGCCTCGTCCGCGGCCGCGGCGTACACCACGTCCGTGCCCTTGGGCGCCGCTGCCCTGATGCCTTCGAGGACGGTGGTGCCGGGGAGCTCGACTCCCTCGGGCACCCGCTGCCAGCCGATGGTCCAGCCCCCGGCCTGGCTGTCGATGTCGTCGGCGTACGAACCGGCGACCACGATCTTCTTGGCGGAGGCGGGTACGGGGAGAGTGCCGTCCTCGTTGCGCAGCAGGACCTGGGATTCGGTGGCGGCCTTGCGGGCGAGTTCCCGGTCGGCACCGAGCACGGCCTCGTCGGCCTCGCCGGGGTCGACGTACGGGTCCTCGAACAGGCCGAGTTCGAACTTCAGCCGCAGGATGCGGCCGACGGCCTCGTCGATCCGCTTCTCCTCCACCAGGCCGCGCCTGACGGCGGTCATCAGGCCTTCGGTGAAGTCTTTGGCGAAGTACGGCTCCATGGCCATGTCGATACCGGCGTTGACGGCGAGGGCGATGGCCTCGGGGTAGTCGGCCGCGATCTTGTACTTGGTCTGCAGGGCGCGGATGTCCTCCCAGTCGGTGACCGCCACGCCTTTGAAGTCCCACTGGTCGCGCAGGACCTTGGTGAGCAGGTAGCGCGAGGAGGTGGCCGGAACCCCGTTGACGGCACCGGAGTTGACCATGACGGTCCTGGCTCCGGCCTCGACGGCGGACCGGTACGGCGCGAGCAGGGTGTCCTGGAGGTAGCGGACCGACACGTCGGCGGGCACCCGGTCGTGCCCGTTGGAGGGCTCCGAGTAGCCGGCGAAGTGCTTGACGGTGGCGGCGACCTTCTTCGCGCCCCGCGCGTTCTCGGTGCCGCGGACTGCGGCCGCGGCGAGCGTTCCGGCAAGCAGCGGGTCCTCGCCGTACGTCTCGTAGTAGCGGCCCCAGCGCTGGTCACGTGCGAGGTCGGCGACGGGCGAAAAGTTCCAGTCGATGCCGGTGGCGGCGACGGCGCGGGCGGTGGCGGCGCCCGAGTCGCGTACGGTGCCGGGGTCCCAGGTGGCGCCGAGCCCGATCTGGTGCGGGAAGACGGTGGCGCCGAGGACGTTGTTGTGGCCGTGCACGGCGTCGACCCCGTAGAGCACGGGGATGTGGAGACGGGACTTCTCGACGGCGTACTTCTGGACGGAGTTGACCATACGGGCCCAGTCGGCGGGCGTGTTCTTCCGCGGGCCCATGCCGCCGCCGGAAAGGACGGAACCGGCTGCGTAGTCGTCGAGGACCGTCTTCATGCAGGCCTCGTTGAGGGCGCCACCGCTCCACTCGCAGTCGCCCTGGATCCGGGCCACGGCGATCTGGTCCATCTGCCCGGCCTTCTCCTTGAGCGTCATCCGCCGGAGGAGGTCCTGGACGCGCTGCGCGACGGGCGCACGGGCGTCGAGGTACGCGGGCCGCCCTGCCCCGTCGGCTCCGGCCGGCGCGGACGCGAGCGTCGCCACACAGGCCGTGACGGTCACGAGTGCGGCGGCGCTGCGGCGCCGGGCCCTTCCGATGGATCTCGCTCCCGTGCCTACGCGCCCCTTGAGGCGGCGGTGTAACAGCATCATGCGGGCTCCGTTTCGTGGTCGGCGAGCGGAGTCTTTCCGCGCCGGTGACACCCCGTCAAGACTTTTCGCAGCGCTTTTCTCATGACATGAACTAACTCGCGAGCAAAGAAGCGGCGACCCCGCGCACCCGCGCGCGGCACCGCCGCTTCCGACTGGCTCGGCCTCTCCCCGGACCTCGCTCAGCCCCACTCAGTCCTCTTCCGCGAGGATCAGATACAGCTCCTTCCGCGCCTTGTTGACCACCGCGAGAGCCTTGTCGCGCTGCTCGGGCGTCCCGGTCGCCCAGACCTGCCGGAAGGCGTCGACGAGACCCGCGCCGGCCTTCCGGATCTCGTTCATGGCCTCCCAGTCGACGCCGCGCCCGGCCTCCTCCCAGGGGGCCTCGGGACCGGCATCCGCCTCGGCGCGACCGGTCTCGGTCAGCTCGAACAGCTTCTTGCCACCGTCGCTCGTACTGCTGATCAGGCCCTCGTCCTCCAGCAGTTGCAGCGTCGGATAGACCGAGCCGGGGCTCGGCTTCCACGCTCCGCCACTGCGCTCGGCGATCTCCTGGATCATCTCGTAGCCGTGCATCGGGCGGTCCTTGAGCAGGGTCAGGATCGACGCGCGCACATCGCCACGCCGCGCCCTGCCGCGCATTCCGCCGCGCCCGCGGCCGCCCCATGGCGGCGGCCCGAAGGGCGGGCCGAACGGCCCGAAGGCGGCGCGCCGGGCATCGAAGTCACCCCGGCCCTGGTGGCCGGGTCCGCAGTGCCCATGTCCTTGTCCGTGGGAACGCATGGTGACGCTCCTTCCATTGTTGATCTGTCGTGATGCTTCAACGATATATCGGAAACATGCGAACGACAAGGCCGTGAGACCCGGCTGCGGCCCGCACCCACCCAGGCCCTCGAGACGAGGCTCACCGGGGCCGGCCAGGGCCAGCGACTCGGAATTGGCCTTGTCCCCCGGCGCCTCCCGCGCCCTACGCTCGCGCCCATGCGCATCCGTATCGTCGACGCCTTCACCGACCGCCCCTTCGCCGGAAACCCGGCCGGCGTGCTCCTCCTGGACTCCGGCGGCTTCCCCGACGACGCCTGGCTGCAGCGCGTCGCCGCGGAGGTCAACCTCCCCGAGACGGCCTTCGCGCACCCGCTCAGCCAGGGCGGCGAGGCCGACTGGGCGCTGCGCTGGTGCACGCCCGCGACCGAGGTCAACCTGTGCGGCCACGCCACGCTGGCGACCGCCCACGTCCTGCACACCGCGGGCATCGCGAGCGGCACCGTCCGCTTCGCCACGCGCAGCGGCGTCCTCACCGCGACCGCCGCCGACGACGGCTCGATCACCCTGGACTTCCCGACCGCACCGCTGACCGCGCTCGACGTGCCGGACAGCGCCGTCGCCGCGCTCGGCACGGACGTCCTCTCCGCCCATGACACCGGCCCGAACGTCGGGGATCTGCTCGTCGAGCTGGCCGACGAGAAGACGGTCCGGGCCCTCGCGCCCGATCTCGCGGCCGTCGCGCGCCTCGGCCACCGCGGCGTCATCGCGACCGCCAGGGCCGAAGACCCCACCCGTGGCTACGACTTCGTCTCGCGCTTCTTCGCCCCGGCCGTCGGCATCGACGAGGACCCGGTCACGGGCAGCGCCCACACCGCCCTCGCGCCCTTCTGGTCCGAGCGGCTCGGCCGCGACGAGCTCACCGGCCTCCAGGCCTCGGCCCGCACCGGACTCGTACGCACCGCCCTGCGCGGCGACCGCACACTCCTCACCGGAACCGCGGTCACCGTCATCGACGGCGAACTTCACGCCACCGCCTAGGACTTGGGACGTATGAGAGGCATTTTCGGCTTACGAGGCGCATCTTCGGCCGCGGTCGGCTCGGCTCCTCCACCCAGCGCCGTTGCCGGGGGGAGGCCGAACGAGCCGCACCCACTCACCGATGGTCGCGTCAGCCCGTCGGCAGCCAGCTCACCTTCCCCGCCAGCAGCGCGTAGCCGACGAACGCCACGATGTCGATCAGCGCATGGGCCGCCACCAGCGGCCCGACCCGCCCCCACCTGCGGTAGAGCAGCACGAACACGACGCCCATCACCATGTTCCCGACGAGCCCGCCGATGCCCTGGTAGAGGTGGTACAGCCCGCGCAGCCCGGCGCTCGCCGCGAGCGAGGCCGCCGGCGTCCACCCCAGCTGCCCGAGCCTGCGCAGCAGATAGCCGACCACGACCACCTCCTCCAGCAGCGAGTTCTGGATGGCCGAGGCGATCAGCACCGGGATCTTCCACCACACGTCGGGCAGCGACTCCGGTACGACCGTGAGGTTGAAGCCCGCGGCCCGCACGGCGAGATAGAAGGCGAGGCCGGTGCCGCCGATCGCCGCCGCGATACCGGCCCCGGCACCGAGGTCGAAACGGGGCCTGCGCCGGTCGAGGCCGATCGCCCGCAGGCCCCCCGCGCCCTCCCGCAGCAGCAGGTGCGCGACGAGCAGGACGGGCACCAGCGCGGTCGCGATCCCGAAGACCTGCCAGGCGAGATCCAGCCACGGCCGCCCGGGCGCGGCGGAGGCGTTGAGCGTGGCGGCCTGGTCCCGCAGACCCCCCGGCTTCGTCGCCGCGCCGACAAAGCTGATCAGCGCGGATACCGCGCTCGCGCCCACCGACAGAGCGAGCACCAGCAGCGTCTCGTCGCGCAGCAAGCGGGGCGACAGCCGCTCACCGGGGAAGGAATCGGCCACCCTGCCGGACTCTGCCTGCACACCCGCCTCCAGTTCTCCACAATCCCGCCTCATCCCCGTTCCCGCGCCGCTATGGTCTCGAAAACAAGTACGAAGATCGCCACGACAGGCCGGGAGGAGACCCATGGGACGTCACAGCTTGCCCGATGACTCGGCGCCCGGTGGCACGGGGGCCAGAACCCGCGCCCGCCGTCGTACCGTAGCGATCTCCACCGCCCTCGTCCTGGCCGTGGCCGCGGGCACCGTCGCCGCACTCCGCGGCGACCTGCTGTCCTTCGACGGCTCCTGCGACGGCGAGACCATGCCCCTGCGCGTGGTCGCCTCGCCCGACGTCGCGCCTGCCCTGCGCATCGTCGCCGGCCGGGCCCGGGCCGACGGTGTCCGTACGGACGGCCGCTGCCTGGACGTACGGGTCACCGCCCGCCCGGGGTACGAGGTCGCGGGCGAGCTGAGCCGGCGCGGCGCCCGCCCCGGCTACGAGGTCTGGCTGCCGGACTCCAGCGTGTGGGTCGAACAGGTCCTGGCGTCGGGCACCGGCCCCTCGCTCGGCGACGGCGGCAACGTCGCCTCCTCGCCGCTCGCCCTGGCCACGGTCCCCTCCGCGGCGGAGAAGCTGGGCTGGCCCCGCAGGACGTACACCTGGGCGGAGCTGGCCGAGGCCGCCGAAAAGGCGGATCTGCGGCTGGGCGCGGCCGACCCGGCCCGCAGCGCCACCGGGGTGCTCGCCCTCGCCCGGATCGGCGCCTCAGCGGAGAAGCGGGATCCCAGTTCCGACACGCTGGTCGCGGCGACGGCCAAGCTGCTCGCCGGGCACGCCGCGGACGGCGACGAGGAGGTCCTGGCCACCCTCCCGCGCGCCGACTCCGGGGCGGAGAAGGGCGATCCGCGCGGGAACCCGGCGCTGATCGTGTCCGAGCAGGCGGCCCACGCCCACAACGAGGGCGGTCACCTCGGACCGGACCTCCGGCTGTTCTACCCCGAGGACGGCAGCGCGCTGCTCGACTACCCGTACACCCTGGTCGGCGAGGACACGCTGACCGCCGGCCAGACGCGGGCCGCGACCCGCTTCATGACGCTGCTCGGCACCGGAGACAGCCTCGAGGTGCTCCGCGAGCACGGATTCCGCACGGGCGGCGGGCCGCCCGAGCCCGGGGTGGTCCGCGCGGCGGGTGCGCGGGCGCCGCAGCCGTACGCCGCCACGCCCGCGGAGCCTCCGACCGCAGAGGAGGTGCGGGCGACGCTCGGCCTGTGGAGGATCACGGTTCAGAGCGCGCGGCTGACCACCGTGGTGGACGCCTCGGACTCCATGTCCGCGCCCGTGCCCGGCCGGAACGGCCAGACGCGGATGGACGTCACCAAGGCCTCGCTGCTGCAGGCCCTCGCCACCTTCACGCCGGAGGACGAGATCGGGCTGTGGGAATTCGCGCGGCAGCTGGACGGCGACCGCGACTACCGCAGGCTGGTGGGCACGGAGCGGCTGGGCGAGCGTACGGCCGGTGGCGCCACGCACCGGGACCGGCTGGCCGCGGCCTTCACCGGTCTCGCTCCGGTGCCCGACGGCCCGACGGGGCTGTACGACACGGTCCTCGCGGTCTACCGGGACGCCAACGCGTCATACGCGAAGGACCGGTTCAACGCCGTCGTGCTGCTGACCGACGGCGCCAACCAGGACCCCGGATCCATTTCCCGCAAAGCCTTGGTCGAAGAGTTGAGGGAACTCGCCGATCCGCAGCGTCCGGTGCCGCTGATCGCCATCGCGGTCGGGCCCGACGCCGACAAGCGGTCGTGCGAGCAGATCGCGGCGGCGACGGGCGGCTCCGCGCACCAGGTCGTGGACCCGGCGGAGATCCACCAGGTGATCCTCAAGGCGATCATGTCCGCCGGAAGCCGCTGACGCGTTCTGCGCCCGTGGCCCCCAGCCCCCGGTCCTGCGGCCCCGAGCCCCGGCCCCGGTTCGCGGGAGAGACGTTTCAGCCCGGAAAGGCCACGGGCCAGGTGTGCACGGGCTCGCCGGCGCGCATCAGCTCGCAGTAGCGGCGGGTGGTCGCGGCCAGCGCGGCCTCCCTGCCGAGGCCGCCGTCCAGCCCCCGGTGGAAGGTCGCGGCCTGCCAGGAGGCGCCGTTCACCCGGCGCCTGCAGCGCTCCTCGATGACGCCCAGGTAGAAGTCCCGGTCGGCCGGTTCCACGCCCCACCCGTCGAGCCCGGCCGCGGCGAGCGGCAGCAGCTCGTCCCGTACGAGGCGGACGGCGGGCAGCTCGGACACGCTCCCCGAGCGGCCGGGGCGCGGCCAGCGCAGCGTGGCGTCGATGCCGTAGCGGCAGGCGGCGTCGAAGTTGTCGGACGCCTCGGCGAACGACAGCTTCGACCAGACGGGGCGCGGCTCCTCGGCGAGGGCGCGGACGAGCCCGTAGTAGAAGGCGGTGTTGGCGATGACGTCGGTGACGGTGGGGCCCGCGGGCAGGACGCGGTTCTCCACCCGCAGGTGGGGCACGCCCTCGGCGACCGCGTAGACAGGACGGTTCCAGCGGTAGACGGTGCCGTTGTGCAGGACCAGTTCCTGCAGCTCGGGTACGCGGCCCTCGTCGAGGACACTCATCGGGTCCTCCTCGCCGCAGATGGGCAGCAGAGCGGGGAAGTAGCGGAAGTTCTCCTCGAAGAGGTCGTACGCGCCAGTGATCCAGCGTTCGCCGAACCAGGTCCGGGGCCGCACGCCCTGTGCCCTGAGCTCGGGCGGCCGGGTGTCGGTGGCCTGCTGGAACAGCGGTGGTCTCGACTCGCGCCACAGCTCGCGGCCGAAGAGGAAGGGGGAGTTGGCGCCCATCGCGATCTGCACGGCGGCCACCGCCTGTGCGGCGTTCCACACGGCCGCGAACCGCCCGGGCGTCACCTGAAGGTGCAGCTGCACGGAGGTGCAGGCGGCCTCGGGGGCGATCGAGCCGCTGCGGTAGGTCAGCCGCTCCACGCCCTCGATGTCGAGGGCGATCTCCTCCCCGCGCGCCGCCAGGATCTGGTCGTTGAGCAGCATGTAACGGTCGACCTCGGAGAGGTTCGAGGACACCAGGTGCTGCGCGGTGAGGGTGGGCAGAATGCCGACCATCACGATCTCCGCGGACACCTCGCGCGCCTTGCGGTCGGCGTACGCCAGACCGGTACGGAGCTCCTCGGCGAGCCGGTCGAGGACCCGCCCCGACATACGGTGCGGCACGATATTCACTTCAAGATTGAACTGGCCGAGCTCGGTCTGGAAATCGCCGCTGGAGATGCGTTCCAGTACTTCCGCATTCATCATGCACGGCATCCCGTCGGCGCCCGCGAGATTCAGCTCGATCTCCAGCCCCATGAGATTCTTGGGCCGATCGAACCGCTTCTCTTCCAGCAGCCGCTCGAGGCCCTCGAGACACTGCCGCAGTTTGCGCCGATAGCGCTGCCGATCGGACAGGTCGAACCCGCCTGCCACGACCTTCTCCCCCATCGAAGCGTCCCTCCTCGAGTGGGCCGACCGCGGTACCGGCCACGGCGTCAGGGTCGATGATGCCCAGGCAATGTGATCGATAACGCCCGCCGGACACCGCATGCCCGCTACGCTCGTGACTACACGCACCGCGGCACATTCCATCGGCATAGCGTCCCGTCCCGGGCCCCGTGCATTGCTCAGGTGAAAAACACCGGCGGGAATCGGCCTACCGCTCACGGGCCAAAGCACGAGGCAGGGAGCCGGAGGGGGCGGACAGAATAGGCGTAACCCACTCGGAGCAAGGACCGAATACGACCTTGCCCGCAATGCCGACGACAGCTAGTCGAAACACCGAGTGAACATACGTCAGTTAAACTCCGCGAAAGAGGGCAGAGAGTGTGCACCGCCGGCATTTCGATCCACCGGCCCCCTCTGACCCCGCACCTGCTGACACCGCCGTCCGCACCGCCCCGCACCACGTGTCTCCCAAGTGAGAGGCGACCCACCATGCCGCTGCTTGTTCCCCCGGCACCCAAGCCCGCCCTGCGCAGCGCCCTTGCGGCCCTCAGCTCGCCCACCGCGGTCCGCGATCCGCGCACACCCGCCCTGCGGTCCGTACCCGGGCCGCTGACTCCCGAACTCCCGCTGCCCGTCCATGTCCTTGACCGCATCACCGCCCGGCGGGGCACGCCGCGCACCCGGCTCGCCGGGTGGCGCTTCCTGGTCCGCGGCGGCGACCGCGCGGTGGCGGCGGCCGAGACGATGCTGACCCCGGACGGCTGGGCCTTCTCGCACTTCTTCGAGGGTCCTTACGTGACGTCCACCGAGCGTGCGCTGCGGCACGCCGAGACGCTGCCCGCCGCGTACCAGCCGCGGCTGCTGTCCGTACCCGAGCTCTACATGCTCACGCTGTGGCTCCACGAGGACACGACGGCCGACGCCGCCGAGGGCGCGCCCGCACCGAACGACCTGCTGGTGCCACTCGCCCCGGCGCCTCCGGGCATCGCCGCGCACCGGACGCACCGGGTCGCGGAGTTGCTGCCCGTGCTCACCCTCCGGCTCTCGCCGCCCCCGCTGATGGGCATGGGCCAAGCTGCCATGGGGTCGCCCGCCTGACCTCAAGGACCCCAGCCGTGTACGGCATGAGCGTGCCCCGCGACCCCGTGGTCGCGGGGCGCTCGCTTTGGGCGCTCGTTGTGCGGGCTCGGCGCTCAGTGCGCGGGGGCGCACCACCATGAACGCCACCCCACGCGCCACCGCCCAACCGGACTAGCCTGGTGTGACCACACAAGACCCCCCGAAGAGACCGCGGGACTACGGTGAACCGTCCACCCGGGTGACGCGTCCCTTTCCAGTGAGGACAGCTGCCGCGAAATGCCTGCGGAATTGCGCCCGTAGGGGCAAGACTGGGACCGATCCGAGAGATACGGGGGGCGGTATGGACACCGCATCGAGCAGCAGGACACTCACCACACCACAGCGAAAGAACCCACCCATGTGCCAGCACCAGTCACCGTGCCCGTCAGCCGACTCCGCCGACCGGGAGGCCGCCCAGATCGTGGCGCACCACCCGGAGCAGGGCTGGAGCCTGCTGTGCAATGGCGTCCTGTTCTTCGAGGACACCGGTGAGCTGCTGCCGGACGGGCAGATCATCGCCCCGCACCGGCCGCTCGGCTCCGAGCATGTGATGACTGCGGCGTGACGGCGGCACGGCGGTAGGCGGTACCACCAGAAAGACCCGGAAACACAGGGGCCGGCCCGGCGGAAATCGCCGAACCGGCCCCGATGCGTGTCAGGCGTCGTACTCCTCCAGGGGCGGGCACGAGCAGACCAGGTTGCGGTCGCCGTAGGCCCCGTCGATCCGGCGCACCGGCGGCCAGTACTTGTCCGCGGCCGTGACACCGGCCGGGAAGACCGCAGTCTCGCGGCTGTACGGCCGCTCCCATTCGCCGGCCAGGGCAGCCGCCGTGTGCGGGGCCCCCCGCAGCGGGTTGTCGTCCGCGGGCCACTCGCCCGAGCCGACCCGCTCGATCTCCCCGCGAATCGCGATCATCGCCTCGCAGAACCGGTCCAGCTCGGCGAGGTCCTCGCTCTCGGTCGGCTCGATCATCAGCGTCCCGGCCACCGGGAACGACATTGTCGGGGCGTGGAAGCCGTAGTCGATCAGCCGCTTGGCGACGTCGTCGACGGTGACGCCGGTCGCCTTGGTGAGCGGGCGCAGGTCGACGATGCACTCGTGCGCGACCAGACCGTTCGGGCCGGTGTAGAGCACGGGGTAGTGCGGCTCGAGGCGCTTGGCGATGTAGTTGGCGCCGAGGACCGCGACCTGGGTGGCCCTGCGCAGACCCTCCGCCCCCATCAGCCGGACGTACGCCCAGGAGATGGGCAGGATGCCCGCGGAGCCCCACGGCGCGGCCGAGATGGGGCCAACCCCCGTCTCGGGACCCGCGGCCGGCTGGAGCGGGTGGTTCGGCAGGTACGGCGCGAGGTGGGCGCGCACGCCGACCGGGCCGACGCCCGGGCCGCCCCCGCCGTGCGGGATGCAGAAGGTCTTGTGCAGGTTGAGGTGCGAGACGTCGCCGCCGAAGTGGCCGGGCTTCGCGAGGCCCAGCAGCGCGTTGAGGTTCGCGCCGTCCACGTACACCTGGCCGCCCGCGTCGTGCACCGCCGCGCAGATGTCGGTGATGTGCTCCTCGAACACGCCGTGCGTGGACGGGTAGGTGACCATGAGCACGGCCAGCTGGTCGCCGTACTGCTCGATCTTGGCACGCAGGTCCTCGACGTCGACGTCGCCGTCCTCGCCGGTCTTCACCACGACGACCTTCATGCCCGCCATCACGGCGCTGGCGGCGTTGGTGCCGTGCGCGGAGGACGGGATGAGGCAGATGGTGCGCTGCTCGTCGCCGTTGGCGCGGTGGTACGCCCGTACGGCCAGCAGTCCCGCCAGCTCGCCCTGGGAGCCCGCGTTCGGCTGGATCGACACCTTGTCGTAGCCGGTGACCTCGGCGAGCCGCTCCTCGAGCTCACCGATCAGCGTCACGTAGCCCTCGGCCTGCTCGACGGGCGCGAACGGGTGCAGCGCCCCGAACTCGGGCCAGGTGACCGGCTCCATCTCCGTCGTCGCGTTGAGCTTCATGGTGCAGGAGCCGAGCGGGATCATGCCGCGGTCGAGCGCGTAGTCCCGGTCGGCCAGCTTGCGCAGGTAGCGCAGCATCGCGGTCTCGGAGCGGTGCTGGTGGAAGACCGGGTGCGTGAGGTACTCGTCGGTGCGCAGCAGCGCCTCCGGCAGCGCGTCCTCCACGGTCGCGTCCAGCGCCTCCACGTCCGCCTCGACGCCGAAGGCGCCCCACACCGCGGCCAGCCGGTCCCGGTCGGTGGTCTCGTCGCAGGCGATGCCGACCAGGTCCGCGTCGATCTCGCGCAGATTGACCCCGGCCTCGCGGGCGGCGGCCACGACGCCGGCGGCCCGCCCGGGGACGCGGGCGGTCAGGGTGTCGAAGTACGAGCCGTGGACGATCTCCACGCCGCCCGCCCGCAGGCCCTCGGCGAGCAGCGCGGCGTAGCGGTGGGTGCGCCGGGCGATGCCCGCCAGCCCGTCCGGGCCGTGGTAGACGGCGTACATCCCGGCCATGACGGCGAGCAGCACCTGCGCGGTGCAGATGTTGCTCGTGGCCTTCTCGCGGCGGATGTGCTGCTCGCGGGTCTGCAGGGCCAGCCGGTACGCCTTGTCGCCGTCCGCGTCCACGGAGACTCCGACGAGTCGGCCCGGCAGGCTGCGGGCGAACTTCTCACGTACGGACATGTAGCCGGCGTGCGGGCCGCCGAAGCCCATCGGGACGCCGAAGCGCTGGCTGGTGCCGACGGCGATGTCCGCGCCCAGGTCGCCGGGCGAGGTGAGCAGGGTGAGGGCGAGGAGGTCGGCGGAGACGGTGACGACCGCGCCCAGCTCGTGTGCCTGCTCGATCACCGGCCGCAGGTCCCGCACCTGCCCGGAGGCGCCCGGGTACTGCAGCAGCACGCCGAAGACGCCGCGCTCGGCGGCCTCCGCCGGAATGCCGCCGGACAGGTCGGCGACGACGACCTCGACGCCGGTCGGCTCGGCGCGGGTCTCGATGACGGCGATGGTCTGCGGCAGACAGTCGGCGTCGATGAGGAAGACCCCGTCCTTGACCTTGCCGACGCGGCGGGAGAGGGCCACGGCCTCGGCGGCGGCGGTGGCCTCGTCGAGCAGCGAGGCACCCGCGGTCGGCAGGCCCGTCAGGTCGGCGACCACCGTCTGGAAGTTCAGCAGCGCCTCGAGGCGGCCCTGCGAGATCTCCGGCTGGTACGGCGTGTAGGCGGTGTACCAGGCCGGGTTCTCCAGGACGTTGCGGAGGATCACCGGAGGGGTGAAGGTGCCGTAGTAGCCGAGGCCGATCATCGGGGCCAGCACCTCGTTGCGGTCGGCGAGCCCGCGCAGCTCGGCGAGGACGTCGCCCTCCCCGCGCGCCTCCGGCAGGTCCAGCGCCCCGGCGCTCTTGATCACGTCGGGCACGGCGGCGGCGGTGAGTTCGTCGAGCGAGCCGTAGCCGACCTGGGCGAGCATCTTCGCCTGGGCCCCGGCGTCGGGGCCGATGTGGCGCTGCTCGAAGGGGATGCCACGCTCCAGCCGGGAGAGTGGGATGCGGTTGGCGGTCATCTGCGGAGGCCTCCTGGTCGACTCGACCTGCGAGGGGTACCACTGCACGAGTACCCGGACGGCCTCCCCCTCTGTCATCTCAACCTGAGAGCTTCACCGGTCCGCCTGGGCGGCCCGGCTTTCACCGTCGGTGAGGAGGGGTTCCGGCACATTCCGTCCGACGCCCGCCCTGCTTTCCAGAGTGACCTCGTCCGTGCGGTACGGGTGCCTGAGAGATTCCGGGGAGGATTTGCTCCTTCGGCGCCTCCGGCCTTGCAGCGGAGGACTCTCCCGCACGGGGTCTGCAGCCGCTGTCAGCCTACCAGCGCGCCTCATGCCGGGCGTGGCCCGCAGGCCGCCGAGTGGCCGAGGCACGAGATGTGGCCTTTCGTTGTCTCATAGAGGACGTACGAGGAGTTGGAGGGCAGCGTGCAGTCCGAAATCGATCCGCGGAGCCTGATAGGACGCAAGGCGTTCGACCTGGACGGAGCGAAGATCGGCACCGTGGACGAGGTGTATCTGGATGACGCCACAGGGCGTCCTGAGTGGGCCGCCGTGCGCACCGGCCTGTTCGGGCGCGACGCGTTCGTACCCCTGGAGCCCAGCGAGGTCGTCGACGACACCCTGCGGGTCCCCTACCACCGGTCTCTGATCAAGGACGCTCCCGACTTCGGCGTGGGGCGGCACCTCTCGCCGGAGCAGGAGCTGCAGCTCTACCACCACTACGGGCTCGACGCGTCCGCTCCGGGCAGCGGCCAGGACGACGGGGAGGACGGCGACCAGGACTTCGGCCGTATTGCCGGCGAAGGCGACTGATCGTCCGCGTACGCGTGCGCGTCCCCGTTCTCGGGTGACACCAGAGGCAGAGGCTCGGACGGCTCCAGGCCGGGGTCGTCCACGGGGAACGTGCGCACCCGCCCAGGCGCCGACCACGGCTGTTCGAAGCGCACGGTGACCTTCCCGACCCCGCTGCCCTGCACCCAGCCAGGTCCGAACTCCGCATGCCGGACGTCATGGCCCGGCACCCAGCGCCTGTGGCCGGGCTCCGGCGCCGCTTCCTCCGCCCCGGGCGGCGCTCCCCCATAGCCTTCGGCATGGGTGGGGGTCCCGGTAGCTGGGGGAGGACCGCCACCCGCGGTCTCCGGTTCCGCGCCGCCGGCCTCCGCCTCCGGCCCCGGTACCTCCCCCACGTGGGCCGTCTCCGCCGTCGCGGCCTGCGCGAACAGGTCCTCCTGCGTGAAGTCGGCGAGCCCGCTGACCCCGACGCCGAGCAGCCGTACGCCGCCCGTGGTGTCCACGGTCTCGATGAGCCGCGCGGCGGCCTCCCGGATCACCGCGGGGTCGTCGGTGGGCCCGCGCAGCGTCTCGGAGCGGGTGAGCGTCGAGAAGTCGTAGCGCCGGACCTTCAGCACGACCGTACGGCCCGACCGGCCCGCCGAGCGCAGCCGTCGCACGCACCGGTCGGCGAGCCGCGCGACCTCACCCCGCACCCGCGCCCTGTCGTGGAGGTCGATGTCGAAGGTGTCCTCGACGGATACGGACTTGGCGTCCCGCTCCGCGACCACCGGACGGTCGTCGAGGCCCAGGGCCATGGCGTGCAGCGAGCTGCCGTGCGCTTTGCCCAGCAGCCGGACCAGCTCGTCCTCCCCTGCCTCGGCCATCTCACCCACGCTGTGGATCCCGGCCCTGCGCAGATGCTCGGCGGTGGCCGGACCGACGCCCGGGAGGGTGCGGACCGTCATGGGCGCCAGCAGCTCACGCTCCGTGCCGGGCGCGATGAGCACCAGTCCGTCCGGTTTCGCCTGCTCGGAGGCGATCTTGGCGAGCATCTTCGACCCGGCGAGGCCCACCGAGCCCGTGAGGCCGGTGACGGCCCGGATGTCGCGCCGCAGCCGCTCCCCCACCGCGCGCGCGGCGTCCGCCGACGCCGCCACCCCGCCGGCCTCGAGGTCGACGAAAGCCTCGTCCAGGCTCAGCGGCTCGACCAGCGGGGACAGCCCGTGCAGCAGCTCCATGACCGCGTCGCTGACCTGGCGGTACAGCGTGAAGCGCGGAGCGAGATAGGCGGCGTTCGGGCACAGCCGCCGGGCCTGGCCGGTCGCCATGGCGGAGTGCACCCCGAAGACCCGCGCCTCGTACGACGCCGTGGCCACCACGCCGCGCGGACCGATGCCGCCGACCACCACTGGCTTGCCGCGCAGGCTCGGCTTGGCCGCCTGCTCCACCGCGGCGAAGAACGCGTCCATGTCGAGATGCAGGATGGTCGGTGCGGACCTCACACCACCGATCCTGCCCTACGGCACTGACAACAGGCCGTGTACGGGGCTGCGGCGGGTCAGACGGCCCGGTTGCGGCGACGGGCGAGCTCGTCGGCCGGGTTGTGCCCGACGAGCGTCTCTCCGGTGTCCACCCGCTCGCCGTGAAGCTGGGACAGGGCGTCCTCCACGTCCCGCCAGACCACGCCGACCGCGATGCCGAAGATGCCCTGTCCGCCCTGGAGCAGACTCACCACATCGTCCGGGGACGAACACTCGTAGACGGTCGCGCCGTCGCTCATGAGCGTCATCTGGGCGAGGTCGGCTCGCTCCTTGGCGCGCAGGTGCTGGACGGCCGCACGGATGTTCTGCAGCGAGACGCCGGTGTCCAGGAAGCGCTTCACGATCTTCAGGACGACGACGTCCCGGAAGCTGTAGAGCCGCTGGGTGCCCGAGCCGTACGCCGACCGGACGCTGGGTTCGACGAGCCCCGTACGCGCCCAGTAGTCCAGCTGGCGGTACGTGATGCCCGCCGCCGCGCAGGCGGTGGGCCCGCGGTAGCCGATCAGATCGGACTGGTCAGGGGCCACGCTGTCCGGAGCCGCTGCGCTGTGCCGCCGGATGGTGGGGTCGGACGCACGTCCGTGGAGCGGAATGGGACCGCCCGCCGCTGTACCGTCGCCGGTGCTGCTCACGCCGACCTCCGTCCTTGACCTGCCTTCTCGACGGTAGGCAGTCACCCCGGGTGCGTCAACGATCGCCACACTCGCCACGCCGAGTGATAATCACCCTAAGGGTGGTTTCTCGTGACCCCTTCCGGGGAAGGGCTAGCCGACTGGCCTGGCCGCGCGCCGGTCGGGCGGCCGATCGGGCTGATTCCCCGGCCTCCCCGGCCCCGGCTCACTCCCTGTTGGTGCCGAAGTCCTCGGGCGAGATCTGATCGAGGAACTCGCGGAACTTCTCGACCTCGTCCTCCTGCTCGTCCGGGATGGCGATTCCCGCGTCGTCCAGCACACCGTCGCTGCCGTAGATGGGCGTGCCAGTGCGCAGCGCGAGCGCTATGGCGTCGGACGGCCTGGCGCTGACCTCGACCCCGCTGGCGAAGACCAGCTCCGCGTAGAACACGCCCTCACGCAGATCCGTGATGCGGACCTCGGTGAGAGTCTGGCCGACGGCCTCGAGCACGTCCTTGAAAAGGTCGTGGGTCAGCGGCCGGGCGGGCGCCATGCCCTGCTGGGCAAAGGCGATGGCGGTGGCCTCCCCGGGCCCGATCCAGATGGGGAGGTAGCGGTCGCCTCCCACTTCACGCAGGAGCACGATCGGTTGGTTGGAGGGCATTTCCACCCGGACACCGACGACGTCGAGCTCGTTCACACAGCAACCCTAGGACGTGCCCGGGCGGTTTGGGTAGTCGGGCCCGTCCTTCAGTGCAGCCGGCCCCGCAGAGCGGACTGTACGAGCGCGGCGTGCAGCCGTACGGAAAGCGTCGCCAGCTCGCGGGCCGTGGACTCCGCGTGATTCCTGGTCTGGGGGTTGCGGTGGCGCCTGAGCGGGGCCACCACCTGCTCGACGAGGTCCGCCTGCCGGTCGGCGGCGGCCTTCATGACCCGCAGGTGGCGGGGCTCGAGACCGAAGCGCCCGAGGTCGGCGACGAGCTTGGCGACGGAGACCGCCTCGATGTCGTAGCCCCCGTCCCCGTCCGGCGCGATCAGGCCGTACGACTCCCACTCGGCGAGCTCGTCCTCGCCGACCTCGGCCGCGGCGAGGAGCTCGGCGCGGCCGACGCGGGCGCCCTCCGGGGCCCCGGCGCCCTGCTCCAGCGCCTGGTCGAGCAGCTCACGCGGCCGACCGGGGGCCGGGAGCCGGACCTGCTCGCCGCGCTCCAGGGCGTCGAGGTGCTCGCGGATGACCTTCAGCGGCAGATAGTGGTCCCGCTGCATGCGCAGTACGCAGGCGAGCCGCTGGACGTCCTCGGGGCTGAACTTGCGGTAGCCGGAAGGGGTCCGCCGCGGCTCGACCAGGCCCTCCGCCTCCAGGAAGCGGATTTTGGAGATGGTGACCTCGGGAAACTCCTCGCGCAGCTGCTGGAGCACCGCGCCGATGCTCATCAGCCCGCCGCCTGCCGGGGTGGCGGTGCCGGGACCGGCACCGCCCGACCGTGTCCGACGCATGGCCCTTCCCTGATCGGGTCGCCTGACGGGTCAGATGCCCCGCTGGCTGGCGTAGAAGACCAGCCGGTACTTGCCGATCTGCACCTCGTCGCCATTGGACAGCGGGACCGAGTCGATCCGCTCCCGGTTGACATACGTGCCGTTCAGGCTGCCGACGTCGGACACCGTGAAGCCGCCGTCGGGACCGCGGCGGAACTCCACATGCCGCCGGGAGACGGTCACGTCGTCCAGGAAGATGTCGCTCTGCGGGTGGCGCCCGGCCGTGGTCAGGTCGCCGTCCAGGAGGAAGCGGCTGCCGGAGTTCGGCCCGCGGCGGACCACCAGCAGCGCCGAGCCGAGGGGCAGGGCGTCAACGGCGGCCTGCGCCTCGGGGGACAGCGGTGGCACCGTCTGGCCCGTGGCCTCGGCCTCGTACGCCTCAAGACCCGAGATCGAGATGGTGGAGGTCGTCTCCGAGGAACGCTCGCCCGACCCCCCTGCGCGCAGCGGCGCTCCGCAGTTGGAGCAGAACCGGCTGGCCTCTGCATTCCGGTTTCCGCACCGCGTACAAACAGGCAAGGCCGTGAACCCTCCACCCGTACTTGAGGTTGATCGTTCCTCGAAACCTATGCGCCCGGATGCCGCAGGGTCAACAGAAGACGCGCCGTGACCACCCGGAATGTCGCCGCCGGAGCCCGCGATTTCGTCGCGGAACAGCGGCCGCTCCTCCGACGCGGCGCTCTCCTGGGCGGGGCGCCCCGCGCGGTGGCGGGCCGCGCCGCTGCCGCCGCCTTCACGCGCGCTCTTGCCGAACAACTTCGCAAACAACTTCACGGGCGATTCCCCTTGACCGAAACAGACCCGCCCGTGGGGCAGGACGAAACCTCGCTGCACACCCGGCCGACCCGGACATCTTCACAACGTCCGTGACCCTCAGACAGTTTCCACCACACACCACCCCCGCAGTGCGCCGACCCCCCGCGACTTCCCGCACCGGCCGCGCGGCCCCTGCGCGATCCGTTCACTGCGATGACAACCGAGCGTAGTCAGGCCGCTCCGCCGATCGCAAGGCGTCCACGACGATCCTCTCGGAGCGGGCGACGGACACCGTGGCCTGCTCCTTCTCCAGAGTCTGCACCACTCCGCCCGGGATGTTCAGCGCCGGTTCGAGGTCCTGCGGCTTGCCGATGACCTTGAAGCGGTAGGGCTCGGAGATCGGCTTCCCGTCGACCCGTACACCGCCCCCGGCGTCGGAGAAGTACGTGTCGGCCACGACCCGTACGTCGTTGATCTGGATGGCCTCCGCGCCCGCGGCCCGCAGCTCCTGGATGGCGTCGAGCAGCATGTCCGCTTGCACGGTCCCGGCGTCGCTCACCGTGATGGTGATGCCGGGCCCCTCGGCCGCGACCGTGCCCGCGAGCACGCCGAGCTGCTGCTCCTTCTGGACCGTCTGCTTGCGCGCCTCTTCGGCCTGGTCCGAGCTGTTCTCCAGCTCGGTGCGCTGGTTCTCCAGGCGGCGCTTCTCGTCCTCGAGGCGCTGGGTGCGGTTGTCGAGCTCGTCCAGGATCCGTACGAGGTCCTCCTGGCGGGCGCCGCGCAGAGCGCTGTGCTCGGTGGTGGAGCGCACCTGGATGGCCAGGCCGAGGCCGAGCACGAACAGCAGGAGGGCGACGATCAGTTGGGCGCGGGTGACCCGGGGCGGCCATACGCCTGCGGCCAGCCGCTGCCGGCCGGTGAGCCGCGCCTCAGAAACCGCCCCGGGCTCTTCCCGCGCCTGCGGCTCATCCGCAACGTCCGAGGCTTCTGGGGTTGTTGGGGCCTTCGGTGCTTTCGGTGCTTTCGGTGCCTCTGAGGCTTCCGGCTCGGGAGAGGGACGCTCGGCGGCGTCCTCCGGCTCCGGGGTCCGTCCCGCTTCCGGGGTCTGCCCTGCTTTCGGAGCCCGTTCCGCTTCCGGGGTCTGCCCTGCTTTCGGAGCCCGTTCCGCTTCCGGGGTCTGCCCTGCTTTCGGAGCCCGTTCCGGCTTCGGCGTCTCTTCGGGCTCGCGGCCTTCCGGCGTTTCCGGGGTCCTGGGTGTCTCGTCGTTGCTCATCGGCCTCACGCCCGGAACACGTGCCGACGGATCGCGGCGGCGTTGGAGAAGATGCGGATGCCCAGCACGACGACGACACCGGTGGACAACTGCGCGCCGACGCCGAGCTTGTCACCGAGGAACACGATCAGCGCGGCGACCACCACGTTGGACAGGAACGACACCACGAAGACCTTGTCGTCGAAGATGCCGTCCAGCATGGCCCTGAGGCCCCCGAAGACCGCGTCGAGCGCGGCGACGACGGCGATGGGCAGATAGGGCTCGACCACCGCCGGCACCTCGGGCCGGACCAGCAGTCCCACCACGACTCCCACGACGAGGCCCAGTACGGCGATCACGATGTGCCCTTCCCTGTGTCGGCGGCGCTCTTCTCCGCGCTCCCGGCTTCCGGCTTAGCGGTACGTACGATCATGCTGGGCGCGGCAGGCAGCCGGATGTCGTCCTGCGCGGAGATGTTCGCGCGGACACCGTAGTTCTCCTTGAGCACCTGGAGGTACTGCCCGTCGGCGCTGCTCTGGAAGTCGGCGGCCAGGCGCTGCCCGTCCCCCACCGCGAGCACCGTGTACGGCGGCACCAGCGGTTTGTTGTCGACCAGTATGGCGTCACCCGCGGCCCTGATCGCCGACAGGGCCGTCAGCCGCTGGCCGTTGATCGCGATGGCCTCCGCCCCCGACTCCCACAGGCCGTTGACGACCCGCTGCAGGTCCCGGTCGCGGACGCGGCCGGTGTCGGTGAAGCCGCTGCTCTCCCGGGGGCCTTCGCCGCCCTCGTCGGCTTCCTTGGCGTCGTTCACGACCAGCTTCACGCCGGGGCCGTGCACCGGCACCGCCCCGGCCAGCAGGCCGACAATCTCCCCCTCGCCGCCGCCGTGCTCCTCCAGGGCCTCGCGCTGCCGCTGCCCGACCTCGTCCCTCAGCTCGTCCACGCTCTCCTGGAGCTTGTCCGCTTCCGAGGTGTCGCTCTCGATGCGGTCGATCAGCTCCTGCCGCTCCTTGGCGAGAGCCGGGGCCGATATCTGCGTCTCCGCGGCGCCTACGGTCACCACGGCCGCGGCGAGGACGAGGCCTGCGGCGAGCCCGAGCCGGGCGCGCAGAGTCTTCGGCAGCCCCTTGCCGCCTTCGGCTTCGCGCCGGGCGGCGGCCTCGACGTAGCCGTCGTCGAGGCTGTGGTCCATCACGTTGGTCAGCAGCGACATCGAGGCGTCGGGGCGCGAGGGCGGCGAAGCGGAGCTCCGAGCGGGGTGCTGCTGCGACATGCCGCACATCGTCGCACGTCGTGGCCGCTACCGCCGAATGGGGCCATCGACGCGCCGGTGCGGGGCCCCGCGTCTTTGGCGCCCCTCACCGGGGCCGTATGGCGGCGCACCGATCCGCCGGCCAGGGCAGAGCCTGGGAGGGCTCCTACGGCCGGCGAACGGGTGCGTGGAGGTCAGCGGCCGGCGCTGTCGACCACCGCGGACCACTCGTCGAGGAGCGCCTGCGCCGAGGCCTCGTCCGGCCCCTCGGCCCACAGGTGCGTGACGGCCTCGGCCGGGTCGGGCAGCACCATCACCCAGCGGCCGTCGGCCTCCACGACCCGTACGCCGTCGGTGGTGTCCACGAACCGGTCGCCCGCCGCCTCCACCACCGTCCGCATGACCAGTCCCTTCACCGCCCACGGGGTGGCGAGGTCACGGCGCTGGACGTGGGCCCGCGGAATCCGGGCGTCGATCTGGCTCAGCGTGAGCTGCGTACGGGCCACCAGGCCGATGAGCCGTACGAACGCGGCCGTTCCGTCGAAGACACTGCTGAACTCCGGCACGATGAAGCCGCCGCGCCCGTCACCGCCGAAGATCGTCGTCTCGTCGCGGCCGACGCGGGTGAGGTCGTCGGGCGACGTCGTCGTCCACTCCACCTGCGTGCCGTGGTAGGCCGCGACCTGCTCGGCGATCCGCGTCGTGGTCACGGGCAGCGCGACGCGGCCGCTGCGCCGCTCCGCGGCGACCAGGTCGAGCATGACCAGCAGCGCACGGTCGTCCTCGACGATCCGGCCCCGCTCGTCCACGAGCGAGATCCGCTCGCCCACGGGGTCGAAGCGGACACCGAAGGCGGCACGGGCGGACGCGACGATCTCACCGAGCCGTACGAGGCCGGCGCGGCGGGCGTCCGCCGTCTCCGTCGGCCGCGACTCGTTGAGGCCGGGGTTGATGGTGAGGGCGTCGACGCCGAGTTTGCCGAGGAGGCTGGGCAGCACAAGGCCCGCGCTGCCGTTGGAGGCGTCGACGACGACCTTGAGCCCGGAGTCGGCGACACCGCTGTTGTCCACGGCGCGCAGCAGCGATCCGGTGTACGAGTCGAAGACGCTTGCGGGAAAGCGCAGATCGCCGATCTCGCCGGGGAAGGCCCGCCGGTATTCCTGTCGGGCGAAGACCCGGTCGAGCTTGCGCTGGCCGGCCTGGGAGAGGTCCGCGCCCCGCTCGTCGAAGAACATGATGTCGACCGAGTCCGGGACCCCGGGTGACGTTCGGACCATGATGCCGCCGGCGCCGCCGCGGGCGGTCTGCTGGCGGGCGACGGGCAACGGGACGTTCTCCAGGTCCCGTACGTCGATCGCGCTGGCCTGGAGGGCCGAGATGACCGCCCTCTTGAGAGCGCGGGCGCCACGCGAGTGGTCACGGGCGGTGGTGACGGTCGAGCCCTTCTTCAGTGTGGTCGCATACGCACCGGCGAGGCGTACGGCGAGCTCCGGCGTGATCTCCACATTGAGGATCCCGGAGACGCCGCGGGCGCCGAACAAGTGCGCCTGGCCGCGAGATTCCCAGATGACCGAGGTGTTGACGAACGCGCCCGCTTCCACGGTCTTGAAGGGGTAAACGCGAACATTGCCCTGGACGATCGATTCTTCGCCGATCAGGCACTCGTCACCGATGACGGCACCGTCCTCGATACGGGCGGCGCGCATGATGTCGGTGTTCTTGCCGATCACGCATCCGCGCAGATTGCACTGCTGCCCGATGTAGACGTTGTCGTGGACAACGGCCTTGTGGAGGAAAGCGCCGCTCTTCACGACCACGTTCGATCCGACGACAGTGTGCTCGCGGATTTCGACGTCCGCTTCCACCTTCGCGTAGTCACCGATGTAGAGCGGCCCGCGGAGAACGGCGTCGGGATGCACCTCGGCGCCTTCGGCGACCCAGACGCCCGGCGAGATCTCGAAGCCCTCCAGATCGACCTCGACCTTGCCCTCGAGGACGTCCGCCTGCGCCTTGACGTAACTTTCGTGTGTGCCGACGTCCTCCCAGTAACCCTCGGCCACGTAGCCGTAGATGGGCTTGCCTTCCTTCATCAGCTGAGGAAAGACATCGCCGGACCAGTCGACGGACACGTCGGCCTCGACGTAGTCGAAAACCTCCGGCTCCATGACGTAGATACCGGTGTTGACGGTGTCGGAGAAGACCTGGCCCCAGGTGGGTTTCTCGAGGAATCGCTCGACCTGGCCGTTATCGTCGACGATGGTGATGCCGAATTCCAGCGGATTGGGCACACGCGTCAGACATACCGTGACGAGCGCGCCCTTCTCCTTGTGGAAATTGATCAGCTCCGTGAGATCGAAATCAGTGAGCGCATCGCCGGAAATAACGAGGAAGGCATCGTCCTTCAGCGCTTCCTCTGCATTCTTGACACTGCCGGCGGTGCCGAGTGGCTTTTCCTCATGCGCATAGGTGAGTTCCATGCCGAGTTCCTCACCGTCGCCGAAGTAGTTCTTGACGAGAGAGGCGAGGAACTGCACGGTCACCACGGTCTCGGTGAGACCGTGCCGCTTGAGCAGCCGCAGTACGTGCTCCATGATCGGCCTGTTGGCCACAGGCAGGAGCGGCTTGGGCATGCTCGAGGTCATGGGACGAAGGCGAGTACCTTCGCCACCGGCCATCACGACGGCCTTCATGTCGGAAGCGTCCTCCTTGAAGAGACGACGGTCAAGCCGACTGCGCCCGTCCAGATGGCCCTCGGATCTCGCAAATCGGGCCCCGGCGTGCGGTAAGGCGGTCGAAAATGCGGTGTAACCGCATCGGCGAGCTCAGTCGGCCGCGGCGTCCGCCCGCACGAGTCGGCGGACCTGAACCACGTACAGGATTCCTGCCCACCAGTAGAGCGTTGTACCCCATCCGGCGAACGCCCATCCGAAAATAGCAGCGAGTGAGGGAACCCAGCCACTTCCGTCACTCAGCAGAAGCAACGGGAAGGCGTACATGAGGTTGAACGTCGCCGCCTTCCCAAGGAAGTTCACCTGCGGCGGCGGGTAGCCGTGACGGCGGAGGACCCCGACCATGATGAGAAGGACCAGCTCCCGGGCCAGCAAAACGGCCGTGAGCCACAAGGGGAGGATTTCGCGCCAGGTCAGACCGACGAGCGTGGAGAGGATGTAGAGCCGGTCCGCGGCCGGGTCCAGCAGCCGGCCCAGGCTGCTGACCTGGTTCCACCGCCGCGCCAGCTTGCCGTCCAGGTAGTCGCTGACACCGCTGAGGGCAAGCACGAGCAGCGCCCAGCCGTCGCTCTTGGGGCCGCCGAACTCGGGCCGGAGGATCAGCCAAAGGAAGAGCGGTACACCAATGAGACGCGCCATGCTGAGGATGTTCGGGATGGTGAGGACACGGTCCGTCTGGACGCGCGTCTCCTGGACCTCCACCCGGGAGCCTCCTGGAAGAACGTGCCAACGATGCCCCCTGACCCTACCGGCAGGCATTGACGACCTGCACAGAGGCCCTGCCCGTCCCGCAGGTGGACGGGAAAGCAGTGCCCGGAAGCAGATACGGACGCAGATGGGATACAGAAAAGCCGTGGTTCCCGGGTCGAATACGAGTATTCGACCCGGGAACCACGGCTCAATGTTTGTTCGGCGGCGTCCTACTCTCCCACAGGGTCCCCCCTGCAGTACCATCGGCGCTGAAAGGCTTAGCTTCCGGGTTCGGAATGTAACCGGGCGTTTCCCTAACGCAATGACCACCG
>NZ_JBQQBX010000061.1:0-25185 GCF_052245475.1 Streptomyces sp. 7N604
TTCGTCCCGAGAGGGCGATGGGGGTCCCCCCATCCCCCTCGAGGAACAAATCCCCACAACCACCGATCCCGCCGGCGAGGCGATCCTCGTCACGTTTTGGCAAAGCGGAAATGCGATCGCGTATTCCGCTGGTTACACGGTCAGAGCACTTGTGCGCCCAGCAAGGAGGTCTCGCACGGTGAGCCAGTACGTGTCCCGGCTCGGAGCGCTCCGCGGTCGTGCCCACGGCCCCCTCGCGGCGGTGGCATCGCCGCGCCTCCGGCTGCCCGGTGCCCCGCGCCGTCCCCGCCGCGTCGCGATGCTCAGCGTGCACACGTCACCCCTCCACCAGCCCGGCACGGGCGACGCGGGCGGCATGAACGTATACATCGTCGAGCTCGCCAAGCGCCTCGCCGCGATCAACATCGAGGTCGAGATCTTCACCCGGGCCACCAGCGCCGCGCTCCCGCCCGCCGTCGAGCTCGCGCCCGGCGTCCTCGTGCGGCACGTGGACGCGGGCCCGTACGAAGGCCTCGCCAAGGAGAACCTCCCCGCCCAGCTCTGCGCCTTCACGCACGGCGTCATGCAGGCCTGGGCCGGACACCGCCCCGGCCACTACGACCTCGTCCACTCCCACTACTGGCTCTCCGGCCACGTCGGCTGGCTCGCCGCCGAGCGCTGGGGCGTCCCCCTGGTTCACGCCATGCACACCATGGCCAAGGTCAAGAACTGCGCCCTCGCCGAGGGCGATACCCCCGAGCCCGACGCCCGCGTCATCGGTGAGACGCAGATCGTCGAGGCCGCCGACCGGCTCGTCGCGAACACCGCAGAAGAGGCGGCCGAGCTCGTACGGCACTACGACGCCGACCCCCGCAAGGTCGCCGTCGTCCACCCCGGCGTCAACCTCGACCGCTTCCGCCCGCACGACGGACGCGCCGCCGCCCGCGCCCGGCTCGGCCTGCCGCAGGACGCGCTGATCCCGCTCTTCGCGGGCCGCATTCAGCCCCTCAAGGCGCCGGACGTGCTGCTCCGCGCGGTCGCCGAGCTGCTCGACGAGCGTCCAGGGCTGCGCGACCGGCTCGTCGTGCCGGTGGTCGGCGGGCCCAGCGGCAGCGGCCTGGCCAAGCCGGAGGGCCTGCAGAAGCTGGCCGCCCGGCTCGGTGTCTCGGACGTGGTCCGGTTCCGGCCGCCGGTCGGGCAGGAGCAGCTCGCAGACTGGTACCGGGCGGCGTCCGTGCTGGTCATGCCCTCGTACAGCGAGTCCTTCGGCCTGGTCGCGATCGAGGCGCAGGCGTGCGGGACCCCGGTCGTGGCGGCCGCGGTCGGCGGCCTGCCCGTGGCCGTACGGGACGGGGTGAGCGGCTTCCTCATCTCCGGCCACGAACCGGCCGACTACGCGCGGGCGCTGCGGCGCTTCGCCGACGAGCCGGCTCTGGCGGACCGGATGGGCGCGGCGGCGGCCCGGCATGCCGAAGCCTTCGGCTGGGACACGGCGGCCTCGGCGACGGCGGACGAGTACACCGCGGCGATCCAGGAGCGGCGTCGTCTACGCTCGCTGCATGGCTGACGTGGACGTGGCTGAGGCGCGCAAGATCGTCGAGCAGACGCTCAAGGACGCGGGTCTGGAGTGGGAGAGCCCGGCGGACGGCAGGTACGTGGTGACGCTGCCGGGCACGCGCAAGCTGTCGACGACGTGCTCGCTGGTGGTGGGGAGACACTCGCTGTCGGTCAACGCCTTCGTCGTACGGCGCCCGGACGAGAACGAGGCGGCGGTCCACCGCTGGCTCCTGGAGCGCAACACCCGGCTGTTCGGGGTGGGTTACGCTATCGACCGGCTCGGCGACATCTACCTCGTCGGGAAGCTGCCGCTGGCCGCGGTGACGCCGGAGGAACTCGACCGGCTGCTGGGGACAGTGCTGGAGAACGCGGACGGCAGTTTCAACACCTTGCTGGAGATGGGTTTTGCGACCGCGATCCGCAAGGAGTACGCCTGGCGGACGGCTCGCGGCGAATCGACCCGCAACCTCGAGGCGTTCACCCACCTGACCAGGCGCCCAGCCGACCCCAACTGAGCCCCGCGCCACGACAACGCCGCCACCTCGCGGTGGGCGCGACGGCGGCCACCTCGCGGTGGGCGCACCGCCCGCCGCCCTGTGCCTGGGCGCGACGCCTTCGCCGCCCCGCGCCCAGGCGCGACGCCCCCGCCACCCCGCGCCGTTGGCGCTGGGCACGTCTGCTCCCCGACCCTCGGCCGGCCCGTCGTGCTCTCGGCCCCCGGCCGAACTCCGCGCCTTGGGTGCCGTCTTCCCACCCACCTGCCCAAAGTCCTGCTGAGCAGCCCCTTCCCCCTTCTCCGAAGTCTCCCCCGCAGTACGGGGGTCGCGGGTTGGAGGGGCGCAGCGCTTTCCACCCACCCACCCACACACACCACCCGCCCCATTTAGGGCGGGTGGGTGGGAAGACCTGGCGCGGAGCGCGGGGGCATCTCCGCGGGGCGAGCGGCGGGTTGAAGGGGCGCAGGCCCTTCAATGGGCGGGTGGGTGGGGAGCGGGCAAGTTGCCGCCAGACGCGGCAACTCGCCTGCGCCGTAGGGCGATTCGGGCCGTACGACCCCTTCCCGCCCGCCGCAGGCGCATGGCACGCTCAGGACACAGTCGCTCACCTGAATAGTGTTCACATCCATGGAAGGCGGGCTCATGGAGGACAACCAGCGCGGCCTCGGCCGGAGACGACTCCTCCGCAGCGCGATCGCCGTCACGGCCGGCTCGGTCGCCCTCGGCGGCCGCGCCGCCCCAGCCGCCGCCCAGCCACCCGGGGTGCCCCAGCGGCCCGCGCCGCCCAATACACCCGCCGCACCCCGAGCCGCCGCGCAACCACAGACCTCCGCGCAACCACAAACCTCCTCCCTGTGGCGCGAGTTCAGCGCAAACCCGTACGCCCACCCCCACATCCCCTACGTCGCCCGCGCCGGATACGCCGGTGGCCGCCGGGACTTCCCCCGCCCGCCCGTCCGCGCCGACGTCGTACGGGACTACGGTGCCCGGCCCGACGGATCCGCCGACGCCGCGCCCGCCATCAACCAGGCCATCCAGGACGTCGGCCGGCGCGGCGGCGGCACCGTCACCGTGCCCCCCGGCACGTACCGCATCGACGACGTCATCCGCCTCGGCCACGACAACGTCGTCCTCCGCGGCGCCGGATCCGCCCGCACCACCCTCCACGCCACCCGCAACCTCACCGACCTCATCGGCCCCTACGGCAGCCGCTACGGCGGCGACAAGTCCGCCTGGTCCTGGGCCGGCGGGCTCGTCTGGATCTGCCCGAAGGACCGCTACCGCACCCTCACCGACGCGATCCGCGCCAAGGCCTGGCCCTTCGAGGGCTGGACCGGCAACAAGCGCGACGAGTGGCGCACCCTCACCCCCGTCACCGCCCCCGCCCGCCAGGGCGACTGGACCGTCACCGTCGCTCACCCCACCGCTCTCCGCCCCGGCGACCGCTTCCTGCTCCGCCTCGCCGACGACGCCGGCCATACCCTCCTCGAGCACATGGCGGGCGACGGCCCCGGCACCACGTCGTACGCCTGGGACGACAAGACCAAGCTGACCAGCTACGTCCCCTACGAGTGGCCGTGCCGCATCACGGCCGTCCGCGGGCGCAGCGTCACCCTCGACCGCCCCCTCCCGCTCGACGCACGCCCCGAGTGGCGGCCCCGACTCACCACGCTCGTCAAGCCCGTGACCGGCTCCGGCGTCGAGGGCATCACCCTCGAGATGACCAGGACCCCCCAGTCGCCGCACCTCCTCGACAAGGGCTGGAACGGTGTCGCGCTGCAGTGCGCCTGGGACTGCTGGGTCGACGATATGCACGCGGTCGACGTCGACAACGGCTTCCTGCTGGTCGCCGCCAAGGCGTGCACGCTGCGCCGCACGCGCGTGTCCGGGCGCGGCAGCCACCACCCGTACTGCTGCCGCGAGGGCTCGCACGACAACCTCGTCGAGGACTTCAGGATCGACCGGCGGACCGCCCCCGCCCCGCCCGGCACCCAGCTGCACGGCATCAACGTCGAGGGGCTGTCCAGCTACAACGTCTGGTCGCGCGGCCGGATGGAGACGGGGACGTTCGACACCCACCGCGGGCTGCCGTTCGCCAACGTCCGTACGGAGGTCACCGTCCACAACGACGGGACGCACGGCGGCGACGCGAGCGCAGGGCCGCTCTACGGCGCCCGCTTCACCCACTGGAACGTCACCGTCACCAACGAGCGTGCGGGCTGCATCAAGATCGACGAGATCGCGCCGTACAGCGCGACGGTCGGCATCAGCACCGTCCGCGAGTTCGGCCAGATCGACGAGCCGGACTTCGAGGGTGAGCTCACCACCCGTATCGAGTCCTACGGCCACCCGGAGACGGTCAGGCCGCGGAATCTGTACGAGGCCCAGCGGGGGCTGCGCTGACCGGCCGTTCTGCGAAGGGTGGTGCGGCCCCGGGGAGGCCCCGCATCAGCAGCCAGTAGCCGAGCGCGGCCACCGTGCCCGTCACCGCACAGCCCGCCCAGAGCCAGGCCGCCCCGTAGGCGTCGATGACCAGACCGCCGGTCAGCGGGGCGGCCAGCGCGGCCACCGACCAGGACAGGGTGTAGATCCCCTGGTAGCGGCCGCGCCCGTGGGTGGGCGAGAGCCGCACCACCAGGCCCATCTGCGTGGGCGAGTTGACGATCTCGGCCAGGGTCCACACGCAGACGGTCAGCACGTACACCGTCAGCGACCCGGCGAAGGCGGTGAGCCCGAAGCCGTAGCCCGTGAGCAGCGCGGAGACGACCAGCAGGCGCATCGGGTCGCGGTGCTCGATGAGCCGGGTGACGGGGATCTGCAGGGCCACGATGAGCAGGCCGTTGACCGCGATGGCGAGGCCGAAGTCGGAGCTGGAGAAGCCGTCCGCGCCCATCGCGACGGGCAGCGCCACGAATCCCTGCTGGAAGATCAGGGCGACGAGGAACGACAGCGCGACCACGGCCATGAACCGCCGGTCGCGCAGCACGGTCCCGAGGCCGACGTCCGGCTCCCTTTCTGCGGAACTCTCCGCGGAGTTCGCCACGGGGCCGCGCACCGGCCGGGACTCCGGCAGCTTCACGAAGACGACCACCGCGCACACCAGCGTCATCGCCGCCTCGATGAGGAAGCCGAGCAGATAGCTGTGCTCGGCGATGAAGCCCGCGCCGGTGGAGGAGAGCGCGAATCCGAGGTTGATCGCCCAGTAGTTGAGCGCGAAGGCGCGTACGCGATCCTCCGGGGCCACGATGTCGGCCATCATCGCCTGGACCGCCGGGCGCGAGGCGTTGCTCGCCATGCCGACGAGGAAGGCGACGGCCGCGATCGCTAACGGGTGGGTCATGAAGCCGAGCAGGGCGACGGAGGCGCCCGTGGAGGTCTGCGCGATCAGGAGCGTGGGCCGACGCCCGAGCCGGTCGGTCATCACGCCCGCGCCCACGGACGACACCACTCCGCCGAGCCCGTGCAGCGCCGCGACCAGGCCCGCGTACGAGGCCGAATAGCCGCGCTCGATCGTCAGGTAGAGCGCCATGAAGGTGGCGACGAAGCCGCCGAGCCGGTTGACGAGGGTGGAGGTCCACAGCCACCAGAAGGCGCGGGGGAGACCGGAGACGCTCTCCGCTGCGGCACGTCTCAGATTGGCGATGGACATGGCGGCCCCCCCGGAGCAGCGGTGCTGCGTAATAGGCGCATGTGGCATGCGCAGCTTACAACGGCGGGGTGCGGCGCACCATCGAATATTGGTTAGGCTCAGGCCATGGCCGACGCGACGTACAAGCTGATCCTGCTCCGCCACGGCGAGAGCGAGTGGAATGCGAAGAACCTGTTCACCGGCTGGGTGGACGTCAACCTGAACGAGAAGGGCGAGAAGGAGGCGGTCCGCGGCGGCGAGCTGCTCAAGGACGCCGGCCTGCTCCCCGACGTCGTGCACACCTCGCTCCAGAAGCGCGCGATCCGCACCGCGCAGATCTCCCTCGAGGCGTGCGACCGGCACTGGATCCCGGTCCACCGCTCCTGGCGGCTGAACGAGCGGCACTACGGCGCGCTCCAGGGCAAGGACAAGGCGCAGACGCTCGCCGAGTTCGGCGAGGAGCAGTTCATGCTGTGGCGCCGCTCGTACGACACCCCGCCGCCGCCGCTCGAGGACGGCACCGAGTGGTCGCAGAGCGACGACCCGCGCTACGCGACGATCCCGCCGGAGCTGCGCCCGCGCACCGAGTGCCTCAAGGACGTCGTGACCCGCATGCTGCCGTACTGGTACGACGGCATCGTCCCCGACCTGCTCACCGGCCGCACGGTGCTGATCGCCGCGCACGGCAACTCGCTGCGCGCGCTGGTCAAGCACCTCGACGGGATCTCGGACGCCGACATCGCGGGCCTCAACATCCCGACCGGCATCCCGCTCTCGTACGAGCTGGACGCCGACTTCCGGCCGCTCAACCCGGGCGGCACCTACCTCGACCCGGAGGCCGCCAAGGCCGCGATCGAGGCCGTGAAGAACCAGGGCAAGAAGAAGTAACGCACCACGAGAGAGCCCCCTGCCTGCGGCTTCGCCGCCGGCGGGGGGCTCGTTCGCGCCTGGGGGCCGGCTCTCAGCCGGTGGCCTTGCCGATGATGCGGCCGATTTCCTCTCGGCCGAAGGCCCGCAGGGTCGTGGTGCGGACGTTGCCCACCGCGCCCAGCTGCAGGAGCGCCGCGGTGGCGGTCTCCTCGTCGGGCGCCTCGACGACGGCCACCAGGTCGTACGGGCCGATGGTCCAGTAGAGGCTCACGAGCTCCGCCCCGAGGTTCTGCAGGGCCGAGGCGAAGGCGTCGGCGCGCTTCGTGGTGTCCTGATAGGCGCGGATGCCCTGCTCGGTCCAGTTCAGCAGCGTGATGTACGTCGCCATGGTTTTTCGCCTCCATGAGGAGGGACATGAGGAACTCTCTCAAAAACAGGCTAATTCCGGACGCATGGGCCAGCGAGTGCACGACGAGGCCCCGGCCGGAGCACCGGCCGGGGCCTCGCGTACTGCTCGGATCGGACGCGGCTACCCGCAGCAGCCGCCGCACTGACAGGGCCCGCCGCTCTGGCAGCCGCAGCCGCACCCGGACCCGCAGCCGCACGCGGCGACGATGGTGGGCACCGGCACTTCGGCCACGGACGGCGAGCGGTCGGTCGAGTGCTGCTCGCGGGGCGGGAGAGTGATGGGAGAGTCGGCCATGAGATACCTCCTCGAAGGCCTTGAAGGCTTCAGCCTCGGCCCTCACTGCATACCCGTCCGCGTGGGCGCATCAACGGCGCGCGGAAGCGCGGCGGTACAGCGCGCACGCCCCGCGGCTGCGGAAGGCTACGCGCCCTCGACCGGGGCCGAAGCGGTGATCTCGTCCGCGTGCTCGCCCGTGACCAGGTAGACCACCCGCCGCGCAACGGAGACCGCGTGGTCCGCGTAGCGCTCGTAGTAGCGCCCCAGCAGCGTCACGTCGACCGCCGTCTCGATCCCGTGCTGCCACCGGTCGTCCATCAGGTGCTGGAAGAGCGTGCGGTGCAGCAGGTCCATCGCGTCGTCGTCCTGCTCCAGCTGGAGCGCCAGGTCGACGTCCTTGGTGATGATGACCTCGGCCGCCTTGGCCATCAGCCGCTGCGCCAGCTGCCCCATCTCCAGGATCGTGGCGTGCAGGTCCTGCGGCACGGCCGTGTCGGGGAAGCGAAGCCGCGCGAGCTTGGCCACGTGCTGGGCGAGGTCGCCGGACCGCTCCAGGTCCGCGCTCATCCGCAGCGAGGTGACGACGATCCGCAGGTCGGTCGCGACCGGCTGCTGGCGCGCCAGCAGGGTTATCGCTCTCGCCTCCAGTTCGCGCTGCAGGTCGTCCACCTTCTCGTCGGCGGCGATCACGCTCTCGGCGAGCTTGAGGTCCGCGTCGAGGATCGCCGTGGTGGCCCGGCCGACGGCGGAGCCGACGAGCCGGGCCATCTCGACCAGGCCCTCACCGATCGAGTCGAGCTCCTCGTGGTATGCGTCCCGCATCGAAATCCTCATCTCATCAAACTGGCTGGTTCCACCAGCATCCACGCTCGGGGACCCGTGCGTCCCCTTCGAGCCCCTCGAATGAACCGGCACCGACATCCCGGTGAACTCTTGGCAACGCCCACCACGCCATCCGGCACTCGGCCCCGACCTGCGCTTTACGGCCGCCTGACCGGGGTGAATCCGCCACGACCTGCCGGTGAACTCTCGGCAACGAGTGTCCGAGCTCGCCCTCGGCGGCCTGTGGATACGTCTCACCACCCGCTTAATCTGGACGCATGGATGTGAACGCGGCGGTCGCCGCACTGGCAGCGATCGCCGGGGTGTGTACCGGCGTCGTGGCCATGCTGGCGTTCCGCTGGAGCGAGCGGGAGCAGGCGAAGCCCACCCGCAGCTCGCTGCACACCGACGCCGTGCTGCCGCCCGGCGTCGACACCGTACTCTCCGTGCTCCGCTCCTCGGCCGTCGTCCTCGACGAGTCGGACAGCGTCGTCAAGGCCAGCTCCGCGGCGTACGCGCTCGGGCTGGTGCGCGGCGGCAAGCTCGCCGTCGAGCCCATGCTCAAGCTGGCCAGGGACACCCGTCGCGACGGCGAGATACGGCAGATCGAGCTCGACCTGCCCCGGCGCGGCACGGGCCGCGGCGATGCCCTGGCCGTCTCCGCCCGGGTCGCACCGCTGGGCTCCCGGCTCGTCCTGCTGCTGGTCGAGGACTTGACCGAGGCCCGCCGCATAGAGGCCGTGCGCCGCGACTTCGTGGCGAATGTCAGCCATGAGCTCAAGACCCCGGTCGGCGCGCTCTCCCTCCTCTCCGAGGCCGTGATGGACGCCTCGGACGACCCGGAGGCGGTCACCCGCTTCGCCGGGCGCATGCAGGTGGAGGCCACCCGTCTGACCAGCTTGGTTCAGGAGCTCATCGACCTCTCGCGGGTGCAGAACGACGACCCGCTGGAGGATGCCGAGCCGGTGCGCGTCGACGAGCTGGTGGCCGAGGCCATCGACCGCTGCCGCCACGCGGCCGGCACCAAGCAGATCACCATGGCGGCCGGCGGCACGGCCGACCACCATGTGTGGGGCAACCGCGGCCAGCTGGCCGCGGCCCTCGGCAACCTCGTCGAGAACGCCGTCAACTACAGCCCCGCCCGCACTCGCGTCGGCGTCGCCGCCCGCCGGGTCACCGCGCCGGGCGGCGACCTGATCGAGATCGCCGTCACCGACCAGGGCATCGGCATCTCCGACAGGGACAAAGAACGGATCTTCGAGCGGTTCTACCGCGTCGATCCGGCGCGCTCGCGCGCCACCGGCGGGACCGGCCTCGGCCTCGCCATCGTCAAGCACGTGGCCGCCTCGCACGGCGGGGAGGTCACGGTGTGGAGCGCAGAAAACCAGGGCTCCACGTTCACGCTGCGGCTCCCGGAGGCGGGCCGCGAACGGGCCCGGAACAAGGCCGACCGCCGTAACCGCCCCCTCGTAGGACCGGACGACCTCGAAGCCGGGGACGACGGCCCGTACGAGACCTTCTCCGATGAACCCCTTCCTGCCCCGGAGGTCCTTCCGTGACCCGAGTTCTCGTCGTTGAGGACGAAGAGTCGTTCAGCGACGCGCTGTCGTACATGCTCCGCAAGGAGGGCTTCGAGGTCGCCATCGCGGCAACGGGGCCCGACGGGCTCGACGAGTTCGAGCGCAACGGCGCCGACCTCGTCCTGCTCGACCTGATGCTGCCGGGGCTGCCCGGCACGGAGGTGTGCCGCCAGCTGCGCGGCCGCTCCAACGTCCCGGTCATCATGGTGACCGCCAAGGACAGCGAGATCGACAAGGTCGTCGGCCTGGAAATAGGAGCCGATGACTACGTGACGAAGCCCTTCTCCTCCCGCGAACTGGTGGCCCGCATCCGGGCGGTGCTGCGCCGCCGCGGGGAGCCGGAGGAGGTCGTCCCCGCCGCCTTGGAGGCCGGGCCCGTACGCATGGACGTGGACCGGCACGTGGTCACGGTCGGCGGCGGCAAGGTGGACCTCCCGCTGAAGGAGTTCGACCTGCTGGAGATGCTGCTGCGGAACGCCGGGCGCGTGCTGACCCGGATGCAGCTCATCGACCGCGTCTGGGGCGCCGACTACGTGGGCGACACCAAGACGCTCGACGTCCACGTGAAGCGGCTGCGCGCCAAGATCGAGCCGGACCCGGGCGCCCCGCGCTATCTGGTCACGGTCCGCGGGCTCGGCTACAAGTTCGAGCCGTAAAGAACCCGGCAAAAGGACCCCGTAGAAGGACCCGTAAAAGGAACCTGTCCTTGAATGGCGAGGGCCCCGGAGCTGACGGCTCCGGGGCCCTCGCCATATGGCTTACGCGATCAGTGCCCGGCGGCGTCGTGGCCAGCGGCCGACTCGCTCGCCCGCGCGTCTGCGGACTCGCCGGCACCCGGAGACCGGCTCGTACCGGCCTTGTCGCCGTTCGCCGCGCCCTCCTCCTCGGCCGCGCCCTCCTCCTCGGCGCCGCGCCTCGGTGAGCCGGTCGGGCTCGCGGTGCGCGAGGGGGTCGGCACGGCCGTCGGCCCGAAGCCCTCGAAGTAGCTCGTCGCGGGCACGACGAACGCCTGCAGCCTGACCGCGCCCGTCTGGCTGAGGTTGAAGACGACCTCCTGGACGTCGCCGTCCCGGAGGGACTCGCTGCCGCCCGCGAGTACGGCGGAGGGGTTGCCCTCGCCGCCCAGGGTCAGCGCGCCGCCCGCCGGGACCGTCAGCGGGCCCGTGCCCTTGGCCGGGGTGAGCTTCACCCTCTCGCCGGAGCCCTCGACCGTGACCGACTCCAGGGTCTGGTCCTCCTGGCCGTTGTTGAAGATCTTGGCGGCGACGACGGCCGGGCCCTCGGTGCCTTCGGGCTGGGTGATCACATTCGCATTCTGGATCTTGATCTCGCCGACGTGCGTCGCGGCGTTGTCCGGCTTGACCTGCAGCGTCGAGGCCGAGTTCCCCGCACCGCAGGCGGAGAGCATGGCGAGCGAGAAGGCGATGGCAGAGGCGGCGAGGGCGCCGCGTCGGATGCTGCGGCTCACGGCGGCGGCAACTCCTTGGACGACGGGGAGGGACGGCCTAAAGCCGCCCCAAGGGCTTGTCAGCGCGCTTAGGTTACCGAGCCGTCGCGGCGGCTCCGCACCCGACCCGCCTCCGGAGCCTGTCCTCCCTTCCGGGACTCCGCGCGGAATATTCACCCGGCACTCGTCCCGAGGGTTTATCGGCGGTGAATCCACGAAGGCGCCGGAATTGATCAGCGCCCGCCGGTCCGGATGGCTGTGACCGATGTCGCGAGCAACGCTGTGATCAATTCACGAAAACACGTCCGGATGCGGTTGGGGGCGCCCCGCCGAACGTCGGCGGAGGTCCGAACGGAGTAGCGGAAGTCAGCCACCTGGACTCCGGCAAACCGGGACGTTCAGCCGGTCGTAAGGGCCCCGCGAGGTGTGTAACGTCCGCGTTTCACCTCACCGCCACATCCGCTCCGACCTGCGAATACCCACTTGCGCAGAACCCCCGAAGCACGTTACAGCCGCTGTTGTCAAGCCCCGAGATATGCCCTGACCTGCGAAAACGCCATTCAGAACGGGGCGTTCCCGTGTTACTCTGGATAGCCACGGAAGGGGTACCTGTCACATGACGTTCAAGGTTGGCGACACCGTGGTCTATCCCCATCACGGGGCCGCGCTGATCGAGGCCATCGAAACTCGCCAGATCAAAGGCGTGGACAAGACCTACTTGGTGCTGAAGGTCGCCCAGGGCGACCTGACGGTTCGTGTGCCAGCGGACAATGCGGAGTTCGTCGGCGTGCGCGATGTGGTCGGGCAGGACGGGCTGGACCGGGTCTTCGAGGTGCTGCGTGCGCCGTATGCGGAAGAGCCGACCAACTGGTCCCGCCGCTACAAGGCAAATCTCGAGAAGCTCGCCTCCGGCGACGTGATCAAGGTGGCGGAAGTTGTCCGCGACCTGTGGCGCCGTGAGCGGGAGCGCGGGCTTTCCGCAGGTGAGAAGCGCATGCTCGCCAAGGCCCGGCAGATTCTGGTGAGCGAGCTCGCCCTCGCGGAGAACACCAACGAAGACAAGGCAGAGGCCCTGCTCGACGAGGTTCTCGCGTCCTGACCTGACGCGCGCTCCTGCCTGGTCCGAAAGCCCTGCCGGTCTGTCGTGCCGCGGTGCCCGGGTGACGTATGTCTGTCGCCGGGCGCTGCGGCATGTGCGGCAACGCGGCATGGGGGCAACGGCTCGGGTGATGCGTACGGCACCATGTGCACGGCAGTGTGTGCACGCCGCTGAGCGACTGGCGTGCCGGGCCCGGGCAGCTCTCCCCCAGCTACCGCTGGGAGGTGCCCCCAGACCAGTTGTCACGGAAGGGACCGGTCGGGGCATCGTGCCCGGCACGCTCAGGCCATACCCAACCCGGCCGAGGAAACAAACCTGAACGCGCAACCAATGTCCGACAGCAGGCGCCCCGAAGAGCGCTCCGACAGCCCGCACCACACCCGTATCGCCGCCGTCATTCCGGCCGCGGGACGCGGTGTGCGCCTCGGCCCTGGCGCCCCCAAGGCGCTGCGCGCCCTCAGCGGCACCCCGATGCTGGTGCATGCCGTGCGCGCCATGGCCCGGTCCAGGGCCGTCTCCGTCGTCGTCGTGGTCGCCCCGCCCGAGGGAGCCGCCGGAGTCCGGACCCTCCTCGACGACCACGCCATGCCCGAGACCACCGACGTGCTCGTCGTCCCCGGCGGCGAGACCCGCCAGGAGTCCGTCAGGCTCGGCCTCGCCGCGCTCCCCGACGACGTCGGCATCGTCCTCGTGCACGACGCCGCCCGCCCGCTCGTCCCCGTCGACACGGTCGACGCGGTGGCCGCCGCCGTACGCGACGGGGCCCCGGCCGTCGTTCCCGCCCTGCCGGTCGCCGACACCGTCAAGCAGGTCCAGCCGCGGGCCGCGGGCGAGCCCGAGCCCGTCGTAGGCACCCCCGAGCGCGCCGTGCTGCGCGCCGTCCAGACCCCGCAGGGCTTCGACCGCGCCACGCTCGTCGAGGCGCACGAGAAGGTCGCCCTCGAGGGCGAGGGCGCCACGGACGACGCGGGCATGGTCGAGCGGCTCGGCGTCCCGGTCGTGGTCGTGCCGGGCCACGAGGAGGCGTTCAAGGTGACCCGGCCCCTGGACCTCGTCCTGGCCGAGGCCGTACTCGCCCGCAGGAGGGCCACCGATGGCTTCTCGTGACACCTCCGGGCCCCGCCCGGCGGGCCTGCTGCCCCTGGTCGGGATCGGCACGGACGTGCACGCCTTCGAGAAGGGGCGTGAGCTGTGGTGCGCGGGCCTGCTCTGGGAGGACGCCGAGTACGGGCTCGCCGGGCACTCCGACGGCGATGTCGCCGCGCACGCCGCCTGCGACGCGCTTTTCTCCGCGGCCGGACTCGGCGACCTCGGCGCGCACTTCGGCACCGGCCGTCCCGAGTGGTCAGGTGCGTCCGGTGTGACGCTTCTCACGGAGGCCGCCCGCATCGTACGGGACGGCGGCTACGAGATCGGGAACGTGGCGATCCAGGTGATCGGCGTACGGCCGAAGATCGGCAAGCGCCGCGAGGAGGCGCAGAAGGCGCTCTCGGCGGCGGTCGGCGCCCCGGTGTCGGTCTCGGGTACGACGACCGACGGCCTCGGCCTGACCGGCCGCGGCGAAGGGCTCGCCGCCATCGCGACGGCCGTGGTCTTCCGGCCCCCCAACGCGTAAGGAAATACGCCTTCCTGAAGGGGAGTCGGGCCGCCATGGGTCCACCCGACCCGTCCGCTCGACCCCGACGCGGCCCAGGACGGCCCGCGCGTCATCGCTCGCACCACCGCGCGCAAGATCATCGGCGATATCCGTGGCATTCCGGGAGGGCCCCGACCTCCGGCCCGTCATCACTGTCACGCTTCCGTGTCCCCTCGGCCGAATAGGTCGCGGGGCACTGTCGTAGGCGCACTACCCTTGATGCGTGACTATTCGCCTGTACGACACCAGCGCCCGGCAGATTCGTGACTTCACCCCGCTCAAGCCGGGCTGCGTCTCGATCTACCTGTGTGGCGCGACCGTACAGGCCGCCCCGCACATCGGGCACATCAGGTCGGGGCTCAACTTCGACATCATGCGGCGGTGGTTCAGCCACCGCGGTTACGACGTCACGTTCATCCGCAACGTCACGGACATCGACGACAAGATCCTGGCGAAGTCCGCGGAGAGCGGTGAGCCGTGGTGGTCGATCGGCTTCCGCAACGAGCGCGCCTTCGACTACGGCTACGACGTGCTCGGCTGCCTGCCGCCGACGTACGAGCCGCGGGCCACGGGCCACATCCCCGAGATGATCGAGATGATGCGCGGCCTCATCGAGCGGGGCCACGCGTACGCCTCCGACGGCAACGTCTACTTCGACGTGCGGTCCTTCCCCGGCTATCTCGCGCTCTCCAACCAGGACCTGGAGAACCTCCTCCAGCCGGAGGGCGAGGGCGAGACCGGCAAGCGCGACCCGCGCGACTTCGCCATGTGGAAGGCCGCCAAGCCCGGGGAGCCCAGCTGGGAGACCCCGTGGGGCCGCGGCCGCCCCGGCTGGCACCTGGAGTGCTCGGCCATGGCCCACAAGTACCTGGGTGCGGCGTTCGACATCCACGGCGGCGGCGTCGACCTCGTCTTCCCGCACCACGAGAACGAGATCGCGCAGGCCAAGGCCTTCGGCGACGCCTTCGCCTCGTACTGGGTGCACAACGGCTGGGTCACCATGAGCGGCGAGAAGATGAGCAAGTCGCTGGGCAACTCGGTGCTGGTCGCCGAGATGGTCAAGCACTGGCGCCCCATCGTGCTGCGCTACTACCTGGGCACCCCGCACTACCGCTCCATGATCGAGTACAGCGAGGACGCGCTGCGCGAGGCCGAGTCCGCGTTCGCGCGCATCGAGGGCTTCATCCAGCGCGTCGTCGAGAAGGCCGGGGGCCCGGTGGACCCCGCGCCTGAGGTGCCGCCGGCCTTCGCCGACGCGATGGACGACGACCTGGGCGTTCCGCAGGCGCTCGCCGTCGTGCACACGACCGTCCGCCAGGGGAACTCCGCGCTGACCGCCGACGACAAGGAAGCGGCCGTCGCCCGCCTCGCCGAGGTCCGTGCGATGCTCGGAGTGCTGGGCCTGGACCCGCTCGACGAGCACTGGGCGACCGGCACCGAGCGCGGTGAGGACCTCCACGGCGTGGTGGACTCGCTGGTCAGGCTGGTGCTCGAGCAGCGCCAGGCGGCCCGGTCCCGTAAGGACTACGGGACGGCGGACGCCATCCGGGACCAGCTCCAGCAGTCGGGCCTGGTCATCGAGGACACCCCGTCCGGCCCGCGGTGGGAGCTCGGCCCGCGCTGACGACCGCGCCCCCGGCGCGGCACACTGTTCGAGTACGCACCTCGAGTTCGTACCTACACGCAAGCACGCGCGAGCACGCGTGCCCGCAGGAAAGAGTTTGGTGACACATGGCGGGGAACAGCCAGCGCAGGAACCGCCGCACCGCGTCCAAGAAGGGCGCGACGGTCGGCAGCGGCGGCAAGCGGCGCCGCGGCCTCGAGGGCAAGGGCCCGACCCCGCCCGCCGAGATGCGCAAGGGGCATGCCAAGCAGCGCGCCGCGAACGCGAAGTCCAAGCACGCCGGGCGCCGCCCCGCGCCGCGCCGCGGCGGCGCCAAGGGCACCAGCGAGCTGGTCGTCGGCCGCAACCCGGTGTTCGAGGCGCTGCGCGAGGGCGTACCGGCGAACACGCTCTACGTCCAGCAGTTCATCGACAACGACGAGCGGGTGCGCGAGGCGCTGAAGCTCGCCGGCGACCGTGGTGGTATCGCCCTCATGGAGGCGCCGAAGCCCGAGCTGGACCGGATGACGAACGGCCTGAACCACCAGGGCCTGGTCCTCCAGGTCCCGCCGTACGAGTACGCGCACCCGGAGGACCTGGCCGCCGCCGCCTTCGACGCGGGCGAGGACCCGCTGATCGTCGCCCTCGACGGGGTCACCGACCCTCGCAACCTCGGCGCCGTCGTCCGCTCCGTCGCCGCCTTCGGCGGGCACGGCGTCGTCGTGCCGGAGCGGCGAGCGGCCGGGATGACGGCAGGCGCCTGGAAGACCTCGGCCGGCACCGCCGCCCGTACGCCGGTGGCCCGCGCGACGAACCTCACGCGCGCGCTCGAGGCGTACCAGAAGGCCGGGATGACCGTCGTCGGCCTGGCCGCCGACGGCGACGTGGAGCTGCAGGACCTCGAGGTGCTGGACGGACCGGTCGTGATCGTCGTCGGCAGCGAGGGCAAGGGTCTGTCCCGGCTGGTCGGCGAGACCTGCAACCTCCGGGTGCGGATCCCGATGCCGGGCGGCGCGGAGTCGCTCAACGCGGGCGTGGCGGCGGGCGTCGTCCTGTACGAGGCAGCGCGCCGCCGCGGCTGAGCCCGCCCCCCGCCTCAGGGTGTTCAGCCCGCCCCGCCCTCAGGTGTTCAGCCCGGCCAGCCGGGCCCGAAGCCGCGCGGCACCTCCCAAGTGCCAGGAGCGGGTGGCGTGCCGGAAGTGCTCCAGCAGCACCACCTCCCGGCCGAGCAGCGGCAGTACGACGCAGCCGGGCTCCTGAATCGCGCCGACCGAGCGGGTGCAGGTGCCGGTGCGGCCGTCGGGGAAGGGGAAGCGGACGGGGTCGCGCAGGAGCATGACGTGCGCGTCCTCGTACACCACCCCGCCCGCCGCCGGGACGGACTCCGGGTCGCTGGATGCGCGCAGCAGGGTCTCCCAGTCCCGCTTCAGGGTGGGAAACGTCACGCTGTGCCCCAGGCCGCTGCGGAGCGTGTTGCCCCGGTCGGTGAAGACCAGGCGGATCACCAGAGGGCCCGGGCCCAGCTGCTGGACCGCGCCGCAGCGAGACCCCGCCGCCCGCCAGCTGGAGCGACAGGCCCGCCGACTCGAGGACCAGCGTCACCTCGATGTCGCGCGGGAAGCCCCCGCGGGAGCGGCTGAGCTTGCGCGCCTTGCGGAGCATCTTCGCGTGCAGCTCCGCGAGTTCGGAGGTGGCGTGGGCGAAGGCGCCGGGCTCCGGAACGCGCCCGTCCGTGAAGCCGCCCCGGACGAAGCCGCTCAGAGCGTCGATGTAGGCGCGCCACTCCTCCTCGCGGCGCAGCCTGGGCGATGAGCCCGCTGGCCGTCGTCGCCGTGACCGGCGTTCTGACGCTCCGCACGGTTCCCGGGAAGAGGATCTTGACGGGTCTCGGACAGTTCGGGGTCGTCAAGGCAGTGTCTTAAACCGGAGTCACTCGGTTAGTTGAGCGTGGACACCAGAACACTCCGCCCTACGGGGGGACGCTCGCCACGATTCGACGCCGAGCCTGCGCTGAGCACGGTGAAGGTGCCGTCCGACCCGGCCCAGGTCATCGTCAACCACGCGAGCTTCCGAGTGCAGCTCGCCACGCCGGTCCAGGGCGCGGCGACCCGCGCGCAACTCGCTGCGCCGGCCGCCGACGGCTCCGCCAGGCGCCGTACCCCCGTCGTGTGGAGCGGCCGCACCGAGCCCGGCGACCCCGCCGCCGGCCGGCTCCTGCAGGCCGTACGGAACTCGGGCGCGAGCGTCGGCGCGGAAGCCGGGGGCGGAGGGGACTGCGGCACCACCCAGGTGCTGCCGCGGATCAGCCTCGAAGAACCGCCACCGACGATCATCGGGCCGCGTGTCCCGCAGCCGGACGACGACACCACCGTGCTGCGGCCCGTACGGCTGGGGGGCCGCGCGTACGAGCGCGGGGCGCGCGGAGACGCGGGCCGGGACACCGGGGAGTACGGCGGATACCGCGACCACGACGAGTACGACAAGTACGGCGACCGCGACGGGTTCGGCGACCGCGACGACTACGACGCATACGAGGAGCTCGGCGAGGGGGAGACGCGGAGCCGGCGCCACGGCTCGGACAACGTCCGGCACGCGTACTACCCGGGCCGCCGGATGAACCTCGGCGTCGTCCTGCTCCCGCTCCGCATCTTCCTCGGCTTCATCTCCATCTACGCGGGCATGGGCAAGCTCTGCGACCCCGTCTACTTCGACGGCGGCGAGCGCGGCTCCATGGTCACCTGGCTCTCCCACCTGCACCCCTGGGGCGTCGCTTCGCCGCTGCGCGACTTCGCGCTCGCCCACCCCGTCGGCTCCGGCCTCACCGTCGCCTTCCTGCAGGTCGTCGTCGGCGTGCTGACCGTCTTCGGACTGTGGCAGCGCGTCGCGGCCTCCTTCGGCGCACTGCTCTCCGCCGCGCTGCTGGTCACCGTCAGCTGGCGGACCCTGCCGGTGTACGACGCGCCGGACATCATCTACCTCGCCGCCTGGAGCCCCTTGATCATCGCGGGCGCTCCGGTGTACTCGATGGACGCCCGGCTCGCGGGCGAGGCGTGGCGCAGGCTCGGCCCGCGCGTCCCGATCTGGCACCTGCGGCGGCGCGTGCTGCGGCGCGGCACGGTCATGGCTGCGGTCGTCGTCGGAATGACCCTGCTGGTCGGCTCGATGCTCGGCGGCGCGGTGCGGTCCACGGACATGACGACCGTGCCGGGGCCGACCGACGCGCCCCGCAACCACCTGCCCGGGACGCCGCTGCCGCGGAAGCCCAGCGCGGAGAAGTCCTCGCAGGGGCCGACCTCGGCCGGCACCGGCTCGCCCGAGGCGCAGAGGAGCGCCGGCCCGTCCGCCGGGGCCTCGACCGGGCCGGGGACCGCGCGGGAGACCGGGACAGTCGGTACGGGGCAGCAGCCGGGCCGGTCTCCCAGCGGCCAGAACGGCGGCGGGGCGGCGCAGCAGCCAGCGGCGCCCGAGCCGCCGAGCCGTACGGCGGGACCGTCGTCGAGCGGTGGTGGTTCGACCGATCCGGGCGGCGGCTCGGGCGGTGGCGACGGCGGTACGGGTGGCGGCTCGGACGGCGGCTCGGGCAGCGGCGGCGCCCTTGGAGGCCTCCTCGGCTGAGTGCCGTGGAGCGGTTCGGCTGACGACCGCCGCCGGGGCTGCGCCGGGGGTGTGCGTCTCCCGGCGGTCAGCAGCCGCAGGTCGCCGCCGCGGCACCGCAACAGGCATCCGCGGCAGGGGCGTTGCTCGAAGGGGTGTCGCTCGCGGCGCTCCTGCCGAGGGTGTGGGCGTCGGCCTTGACGACGTAGACCTCCCAGGGCTCCTTGCCGGGGCCGTGGACCCAGACCTTGTCCTGGAGCGCGTAGCAGCAGGAGGTGTCGTTCTCCTCGAAGGTGGCGAGACCCGCGTCCTTGAGGCGGGCGGTGGCGGCGCTGACGTCGCCGGTGGTGGGAACCTCGACGCCGAGGTGGTCGAGGCGGGTGTCCTCGCCGGGCCGGCCTTCGATGAGGACGAGCTTGAGGGCGGGTTCGGCGATGGCGAAGTTGGCGTAGCCCTCGCGCCGCTTGGCGGGCTCGGCGCCGAAGAGCTGGGAGTAGAAGGCGATGGAGCCTTCGAGGTCGGCGACGCGCAGGGCGAGCTGGACTCGGGACGTGGACATGACCGCTCCTTGTTTCAATGGCAGGTGATCCTGATTCGACGTTTGTCGATGTCTGTATCGAAGTCTGCTCCACGATTCGACGAGTGTCAATATAGATCCATGTCGAATCTCCAATCCGGATCTGGGCGACGGCTGAAAATCGATTGGTCTAAACCTTGACGCAGGTGGTGTAGACCAAGCAGCTTGGGTGGTCTCAATCCCCCACAGCGGCCGCGCAGTTCGACTGCCCCGTCGGCGGTCTCGAGCGGCTCGCAGATTGAAGGAGTGCTCAAGTGTCGAGGAAACGCATCGTTGCGTGGCTCACCGCCGCATTGGTCGGGTGTGCGCTCTGGGTTGTCATGCCCATGACTTCAAATGCGGCCACCACCACGCCGCGGACGAAGGCGGAGTTCATCGTGAGCGAGGCCCAGTTCAACCAGATGTTCCCGAACCGGAATTCCTTCTACACGTACAGCGGCCTGACGGCGGCCCTGGACGCGTACCCCGCGTTCGCCAACACCGGCAGCGAGACGGTCAGGAAGCAGGAGGCTGCCGCCTTCCTCGCCAACGTCAGCCACGAGACGGGTGGCCTGGTCCACATCGTCGAGCAGAACCAGGACAACTACCCCCACTACTGCGACGCGACCCAGCCATACGGCTGCCCCGCAGGCCAGGCCGCGTACTACGGCCGCGGCCCGATCCAGCTGAGCTGGAACTTCAACTACAAGGCGGCGGGCGACGCGTTGGGCATCGACCTGCTCAACAACCCCTGGCAGGTGGAGCGGGACGCCGCCGTGTCCTGGAAGACCGCCCTCTGGTACTGGAACACCCAGACCGGCCCGGGCACGATGACGCCGCACGACGCGATGGTCAACCAGCGGGGCTTCGGCGAGACGATCCGCTCCATCAACGGCAGCCTGGAGTGCAACGGCGGGAACCCCGGCCAGGTCCAGAGCCGGGTCGACAAGTACAAGCAGTTCGTCGGAGTCCTGGGCACGACGCCGGGCGACAACCTGTACTGCTGATCGGCTGAGCCGGTCACCGGCCGGCAGCCGATGCCAGGAAGCCCAGGTCAGCCTGACTGACCTGGGCTTTTCGGAGCCGCCTGTCGGGCTCGAACCGACGACCTTCGCTTTACAAGAGCGGCGCTCTACCAGCTGAGCTAAGGCGGCAGCCCGTACAGACTACACAGCGTCCCACCCGCGGAGCCACGCCATTGGCCTTCGCCCGGAGCCGCGGGCGGGCGGCGGGCGGGAGGGGGCGAGCGGCGGGCGGGGCGGGCAGCCCGGTGGCGCTCCGCCAAGCGATTTCGCCCGTCTCCGGCTACTGACAAACCGCCGAGCCGCAAGGTACCGTCACCGGCAGTTCGCTCAGGTGGACTAAACCTTTACTCGGATCGTCCGGCACGTTCCTGCCGGTGAAGGGACCACAACAAACATGGCTACGGTCACGTACGACAACGCGACCCGGATCTATCCGGGCTCCGACAAGCCCGCCGTCGACAAGCTCGACATTCAGATCGAGGACGGCGAGTTCCTCGTTCTCGTCGGCCCGTCCGGCTGCGGAAAGTCCACCTCGCTGCGGATGCTCGCGGGGCTCGAGGACGTCAACGCCGGTTCCATCCGGATCGGGGACCGGGACGTCACGCACCTCCCGCCGAAGGACCGGGACATCGCGATGGTGTTCCAGAACTACGCGCTTTACCCGCACATGAGCGTCGCCGACAACATGGGCTTCGCACTCAAGATCGCGGGTGTGCCGAAGGCCGAGATCCGCGCGAAGGTCGAGGACGCGGCGAAGATTCTCGACCTCACCGAGTACCTGGGCCGCAAGCCCAAGGCGCTCTCCGGCGGGCAGCGGCAGCGCGTCGCGATGGGCCGCGCCATCGTCCGTGAGCCGCAGGTGTTCCTCATGGACGAGCCGCTGTCGAACCTCGACGCCAAGCTGCGCGTCCAGACCCGTACGCAGATCGCGAGCCTGCAGCGCCGCCTCGGGATCACCACGGTGTACGTGACCCACGACCAGGTCGAGGCCATGACCATGGGCGACCGCGTCGCGGTCCTCAAGGACGGGCTGCTGCAGCAGGTCGACTCGCCGCGCAGCATGTACGACCGTCCGGCGAACCTCTTCGTCGCGGGCTTCATCGGCTCCCCGGCCATGAACCTCGTCGAGGTACCGATCACCGACGGCGGCGTGAAGTTCGGCAACAGCGTGGTGCCGGTGTCGCGCGAGGCGCTCTCCACCGCGTCCGACAAGGGCGACCGGACGGTCACGGTCGGCGTACGCCCCGAGCACTTCGACGTCGTCGAGCAGAACGGCGCCGCCGCGAAGTCGCTGTCGAAGGAGTCCGAGGACGCCCCGGCCGGCCTCGCCATCACCGTCAACGTCGTCGAGGAGCTCGGCGCCGACGGTTACGTCTACGGCACCGCCGAGGTCGGCGGCGGCGAGCGCAAGGACCTCGTGGTCCGGGTGAGCGGGCGGCAGGTCCCGGAGAAGGGCTCCACGCTGCACGTCGTGCCGCGCCCCGGCGAGACCCACGTCTTCTCCACGTCCTCCGGCGAGCGCCTGAGCGACTGACGGGCAGAGCACCAGGCCGCGGCGCCGTACACCTGAGTGGTGTGTGGCGCCGCGGCGCACCTGCGGAACATCTGCGGCACTTCCGGCTTTTCGGTCCTATGCGTCAACCCCCTGAACCGACCGGCTCGGGAATCCGTCGCTCAAGAGGGTGACTAAATGTCGCCAAATCACTACCGCTCGCTACGATCGCGGCGTGAACCAAGCAGCCCGCCGTATCGGCAGAACCCTCGCACTCGTCCTCCCCGTCGTCCTGGTGCTGTCGGGGACGCTCGCGGTCGCCCGCGTCCCGTGGGCGGCGCCCGACGCCGACACCCAGGTGCTCACCGCGTCCGCGGAGAAGGCCTCCACCCGTGCGACGCCCCGCGCCCCGCAGGAGATCCTGCGGGACCGGCTGCTCGCGGAGCTCCAGCAGAAGGACCCCTCCGCGGCGCTCACCAGCCTCCAGAAGGAGACCAACCGCCGCCCCTCGCTGGCCAGGCACTGCGCCTCGCTCGCCCGCGCGCTGGGCCGGGCGGCGGTCGCCAAGTACGGCTCCCACAAGGCGCAGCGCTACTCGCGCCCGGTCTGCGACACGTCCTTCGCGTACGGCGTGGCGGAGCGGGCGGGCTGACCCGGCAGGCCCTGCCGGGCCGGGGAGCCTGTGCCGGCCGAGCGGCCCTCGTCGGCTGGGCGGCCCTCGCCGCCCTCGCCGCCCCCGATCCGCAGCATCCGCGGTGCATGCGCATAAGGTGCGCGGCATGACAGACGATCGCCGCGCGGGCCGGAACACCAGCTCCGCGCATCCCACGCAGGCCGTGGTCCTGGCCGGAGGCCAAGGATCGCGGCTGCGTCCTTACACCGACGACCGTCCCAAGCCGATGGTCGAGATTCCCGGCACCGGGACTCCGATCATCGGCCACCAGCTGGCCTGGCTGGCCGATGAGGGCGTCACGGACGCCGTCGTCTCCTGCGGGCATCTGGCCGAGGTCCTCCAGGACTGGCTGGCGTCCGCCGCGGACCGGCTCCCGCTGCGGGTCACCACCGTGGTCGAGAAGGAGCCGCTGGGCCGGGGCGGCGGCCTCAAGTACGCGGCCGCCTCGCTCCCGCACCCGGACCGGCCCTGGTACGCCACGAACGGCGACATCTGGACCCGGTTCTCGCTGCGCGAGATGGCCGCGTTCCACGACGAGCGCGACGCGGTCGCCACGCTGGCGCTGGCCCGGCCGCGTATTCCGTGGGGGGCGGTGGAGACCGACGAGTTCGGGCACGTCCTGGACTTCATCGAGTCGCCGCCGTCGCCGTATCTCATCAACGCGGGCGTGTACGTCTTCTCCGCCGCGTTCACCGACCTTCTCCCGGTCCGCGGGGACCACGAGCGCACGACGTTCCCGCGGCTGGCGCGCGAGCGCCGCCTGGCCGGATTTCCGCTCCCGCAGGGTGCGTACTGGCGCGCCATCGACACGGCGAAGGACCTGGCCGAGGCGGCGAAGGAGCTTGCCGGCGCCGGGGGTTGAGGAACGCACCCGGGGGACGGGCGGTGGCCTGGTGACCACCCCGCGGCGCAGGTGTGTGACGGGTCCACCTCGCGCCGCGGGGGCTCCGGCGGCGACCGTGGAAGGAGGACAGCCGGTCGGGCTGCCGTACCTGAGGCGGGAGTGCTGTGAACCAGGTTGTTCTGACGCGGGGGGACCTCCGTCCCCCGGGTCGCGAACCGGAAGGCGCCCGAGCGGCCAACTGCAGGGCGGATGACGTGCCTTCCGTGCTGTTCGACTCATTCCGCCGGAGCGACCAGCGGCGGAAGGCCGGGCAGTACCTGACCGGGCTGCTGAGGGCCGAGGGCCGCAAGTCGATGCGCAACATCGCCGCGCTCTTCGGCGGGCAGGCCACCGAGCAGAGCCTGCACCACTTCATCTCCAGCTCCACCTGGGACTGGCGGCCGGTGCGGCGGGCGCTGGCCCGCCACCTGGACCAGGCGATGGCCCCGCAGGCCTGGGTGGTGCAGTCCGTTCCGATTCCGAAGACGGGCCGGCGCTCCGTCGGCGTCGACCGCATGTTCGTGCCGGAGCTGGGCCAGACCGTCAACGGGCAGCAGGCATACGGAGTCTGGCTCGCGGGCGCCGAGACGAGCGTGCCGGTCAGCTGGCGGCTCTTCCTTCCCCCGTCGTGGGTCAACGACCCCGCCAGGCGGCACAAGGCGGAGATTCCCGCGACCGCCCGCGAGGAGCGCCCGGACGCATGCGCGGCCGCCGCCGTGCTCGACAGCGTCGGCGGCTGGCAGCTGCGGCAGCGGCCGGTGCTGATGGACGCCCGGCTGCACGATGTGGGCGGCGTCGTACGGCGGTTCCTGGACGCGCGCGTGCCGCTGGTCACCCGGATCGGGGGGATGTCGAGCCTGGTCGTCGCGGATCCGGCGATGCCGGGCTACGGCCGCGGCGCGATACCCGCCCAGCGGATCCTGGAGTCCGTAGCGGGCCTGCGCCGTCCCGTCGAGTGGGCCGACCCGGCCGTCGGCCCCGCCCGCAGGACGACGCTGGTCGCGGCCGTACGGGTGAGCCTCCCGGACATCCGGGCGGGCGGCGCCGGGGACGCAGGGCCGCCGGCGCGGCCGGCCGGTGGCAGGCAGCGGAGCCTGCTCCTGCTGGGGGAGTGGCGTTCCCGCACCGCCCCCGCGCAGCTGTGGCTCACCGACATGACGTCCGCGCCCGCGTCCTCGCTGCTCGTGCTGACCAAGCTGGCCGGCAGGGTGTCCCGGGACTTCGCGGAGCACGGCGACCCCGTCGGCCTGCGGGACTTCGAGGGGCGGTCCTTCCGCGGCTGGCACCGCCATATGACGCTGGCGTCCGCGGCGCACGCGGTTTCGGTGCTGGGCGCGAGGGGACCCGGCGGTCCGCGCTATGTCCCGGAGCCGTCCGTTCGCCCCTCCCGACCACCCTGCCCCTCCCGACCACCCCGCCCCTCCCGACCACCCCGCCCCTCCTGACCACCCCGCCTCTTCTGACCGCCCTGACCTGCCTGACCACCCGGGGCAGGACCGGGGCTGCGGCCCGGGCCGGATCGGCCCCGGCCCGGGCCGCCTTCCTCCCGCTGCGCAGGC
>NZ_JBQQBX010000062.1:0-22362 GCF_052245475.1 Streptomyces sp. 7N604
CGGGAAATGCGGCGGCAAGCCGCCGCATAGCGAATGACTCCGCTAACGCTCCGTCAATTCCCGCGCAAGCGCGGGAATCAGAATTCCGCAAGCGGAATTCGATAGCGAAGCGCAATCGCGCAAGCGCGATTGCGAAGGATTCCCGCAAGCGGGAATCCGGGGCTGGCTATGAGGGGCGGGGTGCATCACGCGCGGGCCTGTGTAGGGCCTGGGAATCCCAGCTACCACCCCCGCAATGGAGTTGACGGACCATCCGGCCCAGCGGGTGTCGGCCCCACCGCAGTGAGGGGCTCCCCGCTGCGCTCCACCCGAACTCCTCCCCCAACACCCGAGACTCTACGGCAAACCCCAACCAGACCCACCAGCATGCAAATCCTAACCCCTCGCCATGGGGACTGAACTGGCGAAGCATCATCCCGACGAAGGATGCACCCTCAAGGAGGATGCATCACAGTGATGCACTGTGTATATTCTGGAACCGCACACCACACCGTCTGGAGTTCAACCGGCCGGGAATACCTCTCGCCTGAATGTGCGCCACATTCCGCGAAAAGGAGAAAGCATGGGAAAATGGCCGTGAAGCTGCGTGACCACCAGATCGAGGCCGTTGACGCCATTGTGCGCGGCTTTGATGTCCCTCCGGGAAAGGAGCTTCCCGCAAACGGTCTGCGTGGGCAGGTCATTGCCGCGTGCGGGACGGGCAAGACAATTATTGCTGCTTCTGCGGCGCGCCGGATCGTGCCGCATGGCCGTGTCCTGGTTTTGGTGCCGACGCTGGATCTGCTGACGCAGACGGTGAAGGCGTGGCACGCAGCCGGGCACACGGGGCCGGCGGTTGCCGTGTGCTCGCTGGAGGAGGATCCCGAGCTGTGGAACCTGCGGGTGCGGTGCACCACCAATCCGGTGCGGCTGGCGATGTGGCACGGCTCGGGGTCGGTGACCATCTACGCCACCTACGCGTCGCTGGGCGTGCTGGCGGAGGCCTTCGAGGACGTCTACGGGCAGCAGTTGGCGCCGGTGGACCTGGCCGTCGTGGATGAGGCGCACCGGACGTCGGGATCGCTGGGAAAGGCGTGGGCGGACATCCACGACCAGCAGATCATCCCGGCGGTGCGCAGGTTGTACCTGACGGCGACGCCGCGGATCTGGCAGGAACGGCCGGACTCCTGGGAGGTCGCCGAGGGCGTGCGGGACCGGCTGCCGGAGGAGATGGCGGCCTCCATGGACGACGAAGCCATCTTCGGGCCGGTTTTCTACAAGCTCACGCTCGCGTCGGCAGTGGCCCGTGGGCTGCTCGCGCGCTACCAGATCATCGTCGTCGAGCTCCAGGACCCCGTCGTCACACCGGAGCGGCTGCGCGGGCCGGAGAAGCGGGAAGAGGAGGTGCGCGGGCAGCGGCTCGGCGCGCTCCAGGCCGCGTTGCTGCGCACCATGGCCGACCACAACCTCCAGACCACCATCACCTTCCACCACCGCACCATCGAGGCCCAGGCGTACGCAGAGGGCCTTGAGCAGGTGGCAGCGAAGCTGCACGCGGACAATCCGGAGAAGTACCCGGCGAAGGTCTGGGCGGAGTGGCTGTGCGGCGAGCACGTCCCCCAGCGGCGGCAGGAGGTCCTCGGTGGCTTCGCGACGACGGCCCGGCGTGCGGTGCTGTCGAACTGCCGTGTGCTGGGCGAAGGCGTCGACATCAGAAGCGTGGACTCCGTGGCCCTGCTGGACCCCAAGGGCGCCCCGCACGACATCGTCCAGGCCATCGGCCGGGCACTGCGCCAGAAGCCCGGAGAGGGAAAGCTGGCGTCTTTGATCGTGCCGGTATTCCTGGAACCGGGCGAAAAGCCCGAGGACATGTTCACCTCCGGGTCGTACCGCCCACTCCTCAAGGTCCTGCAAGGACTCAGGGCTCACGACGAAGAGGCCATTGAGCTGCTCGCCATTCCACAGGAGCCGCGCAAGAACGTCGTGGAACCCTCCATGCATATCGGTCCGGAACCGGAGGAAGGCGAAGAGGAATCCCGTCTGCTGCTCCGTTTTGCCGTACCGCGTGACCCAGTGATGGTCGCAGAGTGGGTGTCCTTCAACGTGATCGACACCGAACGGCAGGACTGGGCCCGCGGCTACTCAGCGCTACGCCGGTATGTCGAACGCGAGGGCCACGCACGCGTCCCCTACGACCACAAGGAACCCCCCGGCCCCTACCCCCTCGGGACATGGATCGCAGAACAACGCCGCACCTACGGCGCCGGACAACTGAACGGCAAACGGGCCACACGCCTGGAGGGAATGGGCATGGTGTGGGACGCCGCCGACGCCCAGTTTCAGGAGAACCTCGCCGCCGCGCGGGTGTACTTCGAGCAGCACTGGACGCTGTGCGCGCCCAGGTCGGCGACGGCGCTGGATCGGCCGGTGGGGCAGTGGCTGTCCAACTTGCGGCGCCCGGGTGCCCTAGCCGGCCGTCCGGAACGGGCTGAGGCGCTGGCGGCCATCGACCCGGACTGGAACCCGAAATGGCCGATCGACTGGCAACGCCACTACACCTACCTACGCGAACTCCTAGCCAGCGGGGCCGAGCTGGGCGAGCTGCTGCCAGGCGTCACCGTCCACGGGATGGACGTCGGGCGGTGGCTGGAGCGGCAGCGTCAGCACGCCGTCTGGCACGGCCTCATGCCCGAACAGCGCCAGCGCCTGGACCAACTCGGCATCACACCGCTATCCGCGCCCAAGGACGCCCCAGCAAAGCCGCGCAAAAGCGGTTCTGGGGCCTTCGAGCGCGGCGTAGCAGCCCTGGCGCAGTACAAAGCCCGGGAAGGCCACCTGTCAGTCCCCAGGGGCCACGTAGAGGAGCTTGAGGACGGCACCGAGGTCAAGCTCGGGGTGTTTCTGTCGAACACCAAAACTCGGCGGGCGAAGCTCGCCCCGGCCAAGCTCGCGCAGCTGGCGGCTCTCGGGCTGGAGTGGGCAGCGGCGTGACGCGGCGGCTGCGTTGTCGTTGATCGCACGAGTCCATCACGGCCGGAGCCGAACGGGACGCGAAGCGGCCCCCGAGACCGCCTGCCGCAGCGCGTGAGAGCGCGCAGCGCTCAGACCGGGCCGAAGCGCAACGAAGGCCCGGCACGCAGCAAGGCGGTACAGCGCAGCGGGGGAGGGTCCAAGGGCCCTGGCCCGGTACGGAATCGACCTGCTGCCCTGGGCCGCCACCGTGCACATGCGGCAATGATCCCCGCCGAGCCGTGGGCCACCGGGCCCACGGCTCCTCGTTATTCGCGGGTCAGGTACCACAGTTGGGAGGCGGTTGCGTGTCCGCCGGGCATCTCGCGCAGCGGGGCGTAGTTGTCGTCGCCGTAGAGGGCGGTGACAGCGAGGTTCTCGTTGAGGTAGGGCACCAGGGCCCAGGCGGTGCCGTCGGTGGTCGGCTGGAGCAGCCACCATTGTGCGGACTTTCTCGGCTGGCACTTGGCCAGGTAGACCGAGGTGCCGGCGTCTCCTCTCACCTCGGCGCAGTTGCCGGTGGTGGTGATCGTCCATTCGTAGACGGTGTGGCCGTGCGCGGTCGCGACCGGGGTGAACCGGAAGGTGCGGGGGTAGGGGTGGTCGGCGCGGTAGTACACCTGCAGGTAGGTGCCCTCGTTGCCGCGGGTGTCGTCGGGGATCAGGTAGTTGGTGTGCGCCACGCTGGTGGCCACGACCGGGTCGCCGGGCGCGGCGGCGGGCGCCGGTGCGGCCTGGGCTGGGGCGGTGAAGGGGAGGCTCACCAGCGCCGCCATCGCGGCGCCGAAGGTCAGGACGCGCTGTCGCAGCGACGAGGCCTGGGTGAAGACGCCGGGTGTGGATCGGGTTCCGGATGTGGTGGGGGCACGGCGGATGCGCATGGAGACAGGTCTCATGAGCAGCAGAAAACCAAGGTACGTGCCGTGCGGGGAGCCCTCGCGGGAGTAAACCATGCGATCGGATGGGCCGGGCTCACCGCGGCGATCCCGAGTACGACGTAGTGCGCGGCATCGCCGACAGCACGCCCTACATGCCTCCTCCCGCGCCGTGGCCCCGGTCTTGTGGGAGGGCGTGGCTGTCGAACATCAAATCCAGGCGCGCCAAACTCACCCCCGACAAGCTCGCGGTCCTCGCCGAACTCGGCCTCCACTGGAGCTGATCAGTGCTGTTCGGGGTGCTGTTCTGCGTCCATTTTCACCGTCCGCGCTCCGACCGGCGTGCGCATGACGATTGGAGGGATGGGGCGGGATCCGGGGATGTTGAGCCGGATCCGTGTGGTCCACATGGGCTCGGTCTTGGGCTGATCTGCTGTGGGGACGGCTTCTGCGGTATCAGGAACATAGGAGGGGTGCAGATCTACGCCGTGTTCACGGAGCCAGGTGACTGGATCGGTGGGGGCATCGCCGTTTGGTTTCACTGTCAGGTTCAGGGTCCCGTTGTGGCTGGCATGTGCGTGGCCGATGGGGCGTGGGGCGCCGACGCGGCCGATGATGTCGCCGGTGGACACCTTCCCGGCGGTCTGCGTTATGGATGACAGGTGGTCGTAGGTAATCTCCGTGTCCTCATCGAGCGGCAGGCAGTCTTCGAGCCTCAGAACGAGCTGGTAACCGGAGCTGGACCAGGTGACGCGGGTGATGACGGCGCTGTGCACGGCTTTGACAGGCGTGTTGGTCAAGGCTGCGAATGCCTGGCCGGGGGTTTGAGGGTCGCCTTCGATGAGGGTGTAGGAACCGGCCAGTGGGGCAGCGAATCGAGCGGTCTGCGCCGCGCGGTGCTGCCATAACGGCTTCGGGGGGAGGGCGGGCATCTCCTCTGTGCCACCGCTCGGCAATTCGATGATGCAGGCGCTGCCATCTCCGGGCACGTCACGTGTCTGGAGCGTTCCCCCGTGCAGTTGGACCAGGTTGCGCACCATGGGCTGGTGCAGGGGGCTACGGCTACCGCCCCTGTAGGGGCCGCGTAGCTCGATTCGTACTACTGTCCCGTCGTTTGATTCGCCTGAATCGTCTTGTTGTGTCGCCGTGATGGTGATCGTCGAGTGGCTGCCCGCTGGGCTGTTCCCTTTCGTGTCGGCCGCGGCCATGTCGGCCAGTGTGTGGGCTAGGGCCCGTGCCAACCGTGCGGGGTCGACCTCGACGTCGATCTGTGGAACTGAAACGGAGAACCGGAGGTCGTGCGGTCCGATGAGGACTTTGGCCTCGTTCACCCCTGCTGCCACCACACCGTCCAATGCGACGGTGCGGCGGTTGATGTCTTCTTGCCGGGTGTCCAGTCGTTGATAGTCCATGACGTTGCGCACGAGCATCGTCATCCGGGCGTGCTCGGCGGTCAGCTCGTGCAGGACATGGCTCACCGGTCCCGGCTGCCCGGCCGCCTCGGCGGCAAGGCCTTCCAGCTTGGCTTGGGAGTATTCCAGCGTTCCGCTGAGTGTCTCGTCCATGAGGGCGAGCAGCAGCGCATGCCGTGGACCGAGCCCTTCCAACATCGTCAGCGGTTGTCGGACGGCAAACGTCATCACCGCGCCGACGATCTGATCTCCCTCGTGCACCGGGGCCGTGCTGAGGTCCACTCGTACCGGTCGTTTGTCCTTGGTCCACAGGACTTGGCCGCGCAGTCGGCGTGGGCGTCCCGAGCGAAGGGTGTCGGCAATGGGTGTTTCCTCGTACGGCAGCGCAGAGCCGTCCGCTCGGGTGTGATGCATCAGTGGGTGCAGCGGCTGCCCGCCCAGTTCGATGGCTCGGTAGCCGAGGGCTGCGGCTGCCGCTGGGTTGGCCAGAACTATCCGGCCTGAGGTGTCAACACGGATGATCCCTTCGGAGACGGTGCGCAGAATCATCTCCGTCTGCCGTTGCTGGCGGACTAATTCTGCCTTGGTGTCCTGGGTGCTGGTCAGATCACGTACGACGACCATCAGCAGCCCATCACCGACGTAGCTGCTGCCTCTGCCGGTGAGAACCTCGTCGTAGGTCGGGTCGTAGAAGCTGCGCCCGTCGGCCAGGTTCGCGCTGTGGACTTCGGTCTGTAGTTCGCTGCCGTCGGTGCGGCGCGCCGTCATGCGCAAGGGCGGCTGCCGGCCCTCGGCCTGATGGTCCGAGCTGTTCACTAAGCGCGGTAACCGGTTGATATCGAAGTCGGGCAGCAGTTCGAGCAGCCCCCGCCCGACCAGGCTGATGCCGGTAGCGTCGAAGGTCTCCTGCGCGATGTTGTTCGCGTTGACGACGGTGCCGTTGGCGTCCACCAGGAGCAGCGCGTCCGGCAGGCCCTCGAATAGTGCCGCAAGATCGGAAGAGTTGAGTGGCGGACTGCCGGCGGTCGGCTCAACCGGCCCGGAAGGCGCCGGCGGGTCGATCAGCTCTGCGATTTCCTGGCTCGTAGCCGGCTCCAACGAGCCGTCCCAGCCTTTGGGCTTCCTTCCGTGCGCTGCTCGCCACAGCCGTGCGCACTGCTCTTTCAGGGTTACGGCATTGCGGTCTCCAGCACAGTGCTTGCTGATCAGTTCGGCGAGCCACCACTCCGGCCCGCTGGCGTTGCCCCCGAGTTGTCGGCTGAGCATGAACTTGTCCACCTGCGGGACCGATTTGTCCTCTTCCTTCTTCTCCTCGAGGGCGGTGATGAAGTCCTGCCGGGTTCCGTATGCCTCACGGATGCGGTCTTCCAGCAGGACGATCAGAGCCAGCAGTGGGCGGTCGAACCTCGCCAGCAGAGCCGCGTTCGCGGCCGTGACCTCCTGACGCTTCTTGCCCCGAAGTGCGGCGAACCACTGCGGGTTGCGCTGCGTGAGGATGAACTGCTCGACATTGCCGCGCTTTCCGGGCCGTCTGCGCCGCCGGTCCGCGACCCGATTCTCCTCGTTGCGGTCCTGGTCAGGGCCTGTCGCGTCTGAGCCGAGCACGCCTTCGATTCCCTCCACCTCAGCGGCGTGCAACAACCCCTGCATTGTTGACTGTCTCGCCGATCTGCAAAGTAACGCCTTTGTTCGCTGGAATTCGGGACTTCGTCGGCATTGGAATGAAGACGCGAGCCGCCACCGATCTCAGCGACGGCACGCGCACAGACAGAGGCCCGCACCGCGCATCGTTCGCCAACGCCCACGGCACGGGCCTCGTCATCCCTCCGGCCCAATCACAGGAAGGACCTTCTCCAGGATGCTTGATCATCTGCCTACGGAGGTAGAGCCCCCCACTCTCATGCCGCAGCACCCTGCCGGCCTGGCCCCTGGCGAAGTCGGGCACGACGACCACGAGGACGGTGCGGCATGACAATGGTCCAGGTCCTGACGCTCTTGCTCGCGGTGTCCGTCGCCCTCAACCTTGGATGCGCCTCCGGGATCATCGCGATCTACGCTGGGTCCAGCATCGCCCAAGGCGTCCTGGTCGGCGGAAGCACGGTCGGCGGAGCGATGACGCTTTTTCTCGCCGGAGTCGGCGTCTACCGCCGCTAGCTCCGGTCCAAAAGATCATCAGCAGGGTGGTGGCCTCTCAACGAGAGGCCACGCCCTTCCCGTGGAGCCGACAACCTCGATCGCTTATGCACTGGTCAGGGCGCGGCCGCTATGACTCCTGTGCCTGCTTCATCCGTTCAGGGCAGTCCGGGGCGGGCACCCACCGGCACGAAGGGGCCCGCCCGTGGCAGTACGGGCACACCTCGGTGATGGAGGTCAGGGGCAATCCGTACACCCACCGCAGGCACGGCGTGATCCGGAACAGCCCCTGGTTTCCCCAGCGGCCGATGCAGTGCGGGCAGTTGCGCCCAGTGGCGCTCCGCAGCAGTACGGGGCTGCGTCACCGCCAGCTCCCGGGCCCGGTGGTGCTGGTGGCCCCAGGCGACCAGCGGCTCACTCTCCCGCCCGGCCACGATGCCCTGCACGGCGAACGCCTCCGCGACGCTTGCGAGCCAGGCCTGCCAGGCATCCTCCGTGGTGCGGGATGTGGCTCGGTGTTGTTCCCAGTCCCACATCAGCTCCGCGAGCCGGACCGCCTCGGGGTAGACCACTACCGGGGCGGCGGGACGGCGCCGGCCGCCGAGGGCGTCCTCGCGCTGCCGCCACCTCCCGCTAGCGACTTGTCTGCTCGCCCACCACCACAGTGTGACCTGGTGGGCGCCGGCCACGAGCGCGTCGCCGACCGCGCCCAGGCGATGGTCCAGTGCCCGGTGCCGCAGCAGGGCACGGCTGACCTCCGGGAGCGGGCCGGTGTCGATGAGGTATCCGCCGCGGTCTGCGGCCATCCAGCGGCGGCCGCAGGCGCACGGCCGCCACCGGCGCCCGTAGGACACCAGCCACGCGCCGTCCTCCCGACACAGCGGGCACGCCGGCATCCCCCTCGCCAAAGCCCTGCGGCCGCGACCAAAGGCTCACACACGGCACGGAGGCCTGCAGCCGGTGTGCGGAGTGCAGATGAGGCAGGGCCCGCTCCAGCTGCTTCCTCGGGCGTTCGACCAGCCCCGCCAACTGCCGTACCGAGGGGGCCGACACGAACACCTCGGCCGCGGCCGGTCCGATGTTCTCGGGGAGGGAGAGGCGGCCGCGATGCAGGGCTCGCATCAGCCGGGCAACTGGGATCCCGTTCGCGCTCGCGGTGCGGGCGAGGTACGACAGCGTGGTCTCGCCGTGGATCAGCGGGACCCGCAGCGGCAGATCCGCCACCGTAACCGGCCTCCGGCCGACGCGAGCCCGCGCGAGCGAGCCAGCAGTGCCCATGGTCATGAACCAGACCGTGACACACCCCGCGCACCGCGGCAGGACGAGCGCTCCGGTGCCAACAGGCATGGACATCACGCCACGCGGAAACCCAGAGCCGACGCCGCAGATCGAGTTCGGCGTCGTGCAGACCGCCCGGGTGCACCCTTCCGCCACGCTCGACGCCCAGCACGACACGGGGCCACCGCCTGTGCGCGGTGGAGTTCGGCGATCGCCCCGGCAACGTCGGGGAGGTCGGACAGGTCAACATTCCTCGGATTGGCGGCGTAGCTGATCAGCCCGAGAAGGCGATGCACGATCTCGGCTTCCTACTGTTCGCGCTGCCAGCCGGGGTCGGCAGCGGAGCTGCTGCGCGTCTGTGGGTCGTTGCGGAACCTCTCGTCTTCGGCGAGGCACTCCTTCAGGGCCCGGGGCCACACCAGCCGTACGGATTCTGCCGAGTCCCGGCTCCGCGGTCTCCCATCGCTGCGGATGTCGGCGACGGCGGTGGCCGCGTCGATGATCCGGCCCTCGGGTGAGCGGTCGACGCGCTCCTGGAGGTCGTCAACGGCGGCCAGCTGCGCCGCCAGGCGGCGGATCAGCTGCGCGTTGCGCAGCGCCCACTGCCGCTCAGCGCGGCGGCTGCGGTGTTCGCGGGCATGTTCCACGCGCTCGTTCTGAGTACGGGGCAGGGTGCCGTCCGGGCGCGGCGGGTGGGCACGGCTGAGCTGCGTCCCTCTCGTACCGGTTGGTGATCCGCTTGTACGGCCCAACCGGCCCGTCCACACGGTCTACCCTGGCGGCTGTCCGGGTCCGGGTACCGGTTCGAGCTCGGTCACTTCGAACTCCATCCGGACCTCGTCGGCCAGCCGCAACGCGCCCAAGAACGCGGTGTAGGGCTTGATTCCCCAGGTGGATTGCGTGACGGTCGCCCAGCCGCGCAGCAGGCCGTCGCCATCGCTGTTCCCGTGCACCGTCACCGGGTGTGTCCGGCCCTTGATGGTGAGGTCCCCGGTGATCTCGAAGGACTGAGGCGTTCCCGCGATGCTGGTGGAACGGAAAGTAATCGTGGGATGCTGGGCGGCGTCCAGCAGGGCCTTGCTCCCCAGTGTTCGTTTGATGTCGGCCCGGTCGGCATCGGTCAGTGGCTTCAGCCCGCCCGTCCCTTCCCGGACGTCCAACGAGCCCGTCTCGACCGTTACGGTCACCGACGACTTCTCAGGATCGCTGACGGCAACCACCGCGTCCCCGGACCACCGGGTGGCCTCGATCGTGAGGTCATGCCCCGCCTTGCGGCCCAGCCCGGCGCGGCTGGTCTTGATCAGTAGTCGGCCGGTCGACGGGCCCAGGCGGTACTTTCCGTCCGTCAGTGTCACAGCGCTGACTGTACGTGACGGGTGCGGCCAGGCTTTCGAGGCAGCAGTTCCGGCGCGTCCCGCCTTCACGTACCGAGCACGCCGAAGCGGGACCGGACACCTGTCGCCCACCACACCGCCGGACCACCCGGTCAACGACCGCATGCAGCCGGGGCCGGGGCCGAGGCGGGCGGTGCCGAAGGCCGCTGGGCGCGCCTGCCCGAAGAACACCGCCGGCCCGCGCAGCATGGTCTGTTCCAGGCCGGCTCCTGCCTGAGCCGGGTCTACGGCAAACCCCTCACTTCCCGAGATCTGCCCCCGCTGCGGCGGGCGGAACCCGGCCTGGCGCTGGGCACCCTCCCCCTCCTGCACCGTCCCCGCCGTAGGAGTAAAGCGTCCGCTGACGAGGGGCACACCAGCCCCGTCCGCCTACGCCCCTCGGCCCTTGCGATCAGCAGGTTCCCCGACAGCCGCCTACGGTCGAGATATGCACGAGATCGTCCTCTATGAGCTCGACAAGCCGGTGACAGCGCGCACCTTCGCAGGCAAGTCAGGAGCTGAGGGTCGACCGGTCCGCCAGGTGCATGCGGCACCTGCCGCCCCGGGAACGACCTCGACCCCCGGGCCGCGAACCTTGTGCGGCAAGGACACCTTCGACATGGAGGCGGCCACGTGGAAGCCCTCTGAGCATCCTGGTTCCTCGTGGTACACCCCGAAGTACGCGGACCGGGTCTGCTCCGCCTGCGATTCCGCGATGAACGACAGCTGACAGCCCGGGCCATGTGACCACCGCATCGTCCCGGCCGGACGGCGACGCTGCCCGGCTAGGGCGGCGTCCTGCATGCCGATCCGGACGCAGGCTCCTGACGCAGCGCGTGCCAGCACGGGTGGCCGCCCCCGGGGGGCGAGTGACCGGGTCGGGCCGGGTCGTTGAACGATGCGCATGGGGTTCGGGTGGGCTGCCGCGGTGGCTCATCTCCCTCACCGGGCCGACCGCCGCTGCCCGTGTGCTTCAGGCGTTGGAGACCGGCGGTCCTTGGAGTCATGGTCATCCCTCGGCGCCTGCCGGGCAGCTGCGGCCTTGCTCGACGTGTCGGCGGCCAGCCTGACGGTCTGGCATGACGCCGCCACCCGGATGCGCGGGAGCGCAGATGCCCGCTCACACGCCGACGTTGAGGAATCCGGGCGCGGGCATGCCGCTCCGTGGGTGCGTGATTTCAGGCTTCTTGGAAGACCAGGCCGAACGAGGCCAGGTAGCTGTGCAGCGCGGACTCGATCGGGGCACCGAGGTCCCCAAGACCGGCGATGTACGGGTCACCGTGGTCGGGCGGCGCGTCTTCGCGAGCCGGATCGAGGCGCCGGACGGTGCCTTGGACTGGCGCCGCGGCGACTGGAATTGGCCGTCGTAGAGCTGGTGGGTCTGGGCAGTTCCCTGGGCTCCTGGGCGGGTTTCGTGGGGGCACGCGTCTGGCCGAGGCGTGGTGGGGCGCATGCCCCCCTTTTCGTGGCGGGAGGCGGTCAGCCGCGTATGGCGGAGGCGAGGAGGGCGGGCAGTGCCTGCCATCGTGGGTGTGCGGCGAACTCGGTGAGGAGTTGGCCGGTGCGGGCGGCGGTGGTGTTGGTGAGGAACCACGGAGGCTTCGGGGAGAGGGACGTCTCGCCGTGCAGTACGGAGCGTGGTGCGGGCCGGAAGGGGCCGGCCACGACGGTGCGTTCGGTGTGGTCCAGGAGGAGGGCGTTGTGGACGACGCCGATGCCGCTTTGCACGTCGTCGAGGGTGTGTCCGGGGAAGGCGCCCCAGGTGCGCGGGGGGTGGCGTAGCCGACGCCGGTCCAGGCGTTGATGGCGATGGTGCCATAGCGCAGCACGGCGACCGCGGTCCGGAGGCGGTGGCCGAGGGCTTTGATGGTGTCGGGGTGGGCGATGAGGTTGGCTCCGAGGGTTCCGTGGAGCCGGTCGTTGGCGGCCGCGACCGCGGCGTTGAGGAAGTCGGCTCCGGTGCCGGGCAGCTCGGTGACGCCGAGTACCGGTCCGAAGTACTCGGTCGAGAAGGCGGACTCGTTCTCGTCGGTGAGGTCCAGGTTCGTGAGGAGGGTGCGCTCCGGGGTGCCGCCGGGCTTCTCGGCGTCGGGATGGAGGTCGCGCGCGGCCTGGACGCGGTCCTCGCAGCCGGGGTACCAGGCCGGGCGGGCGGGGGCGGTGGCGAGTGCCCGTCGGAGGGCGGTGAGGAAGGCGTTCTTCTGGGGCCAGTCGGAGCTGAGGATGAGGATCTGGCCGGCGATGCAGTTGCAGCCGCTGTTGTGCAGACGCATGGTGGCGACGTGTTCGGCCTGGTGGCGCAGGTCCGCGTCAGACCAGGGGCCGGGGAGAACGATGATCGGAGCGACGCCGCCGAGTTCGCTGGTCATCGGCTTGTCCAGCTTCGGCGTGCCCACGGCCCTGTTGGCGGCCGCCTCGTCACCCGTTCCCCAGACCACCGCGTCGTGGGTGGCCTCACTGCCGGTCATGTGGACGGCGGAGATGCCGGAGTGCTCTGCGAGAGCCGCACCCACCTCGGGGCCGCCGGTGACGATCTCGACCAGGCCCCGGTCGGTCATCGGCTTGAACACCGCCCGGTAGACGTCGGTCAGGGGGTCGGTGGTGGGGTTCAGCTTGAGCACGGCGGTGCGGTTCTCGGCGTACAGCTGGTACAGGACGTCCAGCGGCGGGATGGAGAAGATGTTCCCGGCGCCGAGGACCAGGGCCACGCCGTTGGTCTGTCGCGGTGTCCTCTGCCCGAGGCCCGCCTTGGCCCGCAGCTCGTCTTCGGTGATGCCGGGGGTCGTCCAGACCTCTGCGTGGAAGCCGTTGAGGAGCAGCTTGTCGTAGGTGTCGTACGGCAGGATCTGGACGGCGAGCCGTCCGCCCGGGGCCGGGGTGATGCGGGTGCCGGCCAGGACGTCGGTCTGCTCGTCCAGGCGCCGCAGGGTGTCCTGGAGCGCCTGGATGTAGGTGATCATCGCGTACGGGCCGCTCAGCCACTCCTCTCCGACCAGGGGCGAGGAGGCATGGAGCTGTTTGATCCCGGTTGCGGTCCGCACCCACTGGTCGGCCACGGCCGCCGTGGCGGCGGCGACGTCGAGGAGCAGCTCGCGCCGCTCGGACAGGGAGGTGCGGGCCCAGGTGCGCTCGCCGGAGGCGAGTCGCGCGATGAAGGCGTCGATGTCGGGGAGGGGGCTGGGGTTGGGGCTGCCGGTGGCGGGGTGGATGTTCATGATCGGGGCCTCGCTCACGTATCGGGAGGGTCAGGAGAGCTTGGGGAGGATCTCGTCCGCGACGCGGTGGCCGGATTCGGCGGCTCCGTCGATGTAGCCCGCCCACTTGGTGGCGGTCTCGGTGCCTGCCCAGTGCAGGGGGCCGACGGGCTTGCGCAGGGCCGGACCGAACCGGGTGAGGGCGTTGGGTACGGCGAACGCCCCGTAGCATCCGCGGCTGTACTCCTCTTCCGCCCAGTCGCGTTCGATGTAGGCGATGGGGTTGCGGGCCCGGGGGCCGAAGTAGCCCACGAGGTCGTTGATCACCTGGGCGCGCCGCTCATCGAACTCCATGCGCGAGCAGGTGTCGGCGTGCCGGCCTTCGAGGAAGCCGACGAGCACGCCGGGAGCGCCGCCGAGGGGCGTGTTGTCGAGCACGGTGCCCAGGGGACGGTCGGTGCTGTTCGCCTGGCCGCTCAGGCCCGCGTGGCGCCAGAACGGCTCGCCGTAGGCGACGTTGACCTTGATGACCCGGCCCATCGGCATCCGCTGGACGAGCTGGTCACGGTCGCCCGGCAGGCCCGGGGTGAAGCGGATGCGTGCGGCCAGCGGCGGCGGCACCGCGACCACGGTCCGCCGGGCGCGCACGGTCAGGCCGCTGCGTCTGACGACGCGGACGCCCGAGGTCTCCCACTCGATGTCGGTCGCCGGCGCGTCGAGGACGACCCGGTCACCGAGTTCCTCCGCCAGCTCCAGCGCGATGCGCTGCGTCCCGCCGACCACGCGGTCCTGCTGCGCCCCGCCGGCGGCGTTGATCAGCGGGTCGAGGCCGCCGGCGCCGCCGACGTAGAAGGCGGCCCACAGCGCGGACATGTCCTCCGGCTCGGCGGAGAACACCGCCTCGGTCACCAGCCGGAAGAAGGCACGGCCGCCCGCGGTGTGCGCGGTCTTGCGCAGCCAGGTGTCGAACGTCTGGGCGTCCAGTTCCTCGGCGCGGGGCGCCCGCCACGGATCACTCGCGGCGACCTGGCGCGCGATCCGGTCCAGGCGGTACTGGGCCTGCCCGATGTCGGCCAGCACCAGCGGGTTCATCTTGGGGACCCGCCCCGTGTACTGGGAGCGGGAGGATCCGAACTCGGCGATGTGCTCGCCGTCGACGTAGGTGGGGTAGGTGCGCAGCCCCAGTTCCTTGATCAGTGTCAGCACATGGTCCTGGCCCGGGCCGACCCACTGTCCGCCCACCTCGATGGGGGCGCCGCCGGGCAGCTCACCGTTCAGAAGCCGCCCGCCGACCCGGTCGCGGGCCTCCAGTACCAGCACGTCCGCCCCGCCCTCAACCAGGTCGCGGGCGGCCACCAGGCCCGCCACTCCGGCCCCGACGACTACGACGTCCACTGACTTCTCCATCACCGTCACCTCTCATACAGAGCGCATCTTACATACAGAGCGTATGTGATATCCATGCTGCATGGAAACGCTGCGAGAGAAGTACGCGGAGAACACCCGCCGGACCCTGCTCGACACCGGCCTGCGCCTCTTCACCGAGCGGGAGTACGCGAGCGTGTCCGCAGAAGAGCTGGTGCGCACCGCCGGGCTGACCCGCGGCGCGCTCTACCACCACTTCAACGGCAAGCCCGGACTCTTCGAGGCCGTCTTCGAAGAACAGGAGCGCCAGGCCACCGAGCGCATCAGGACGGCGATCGACTCCGTCCCGGACCCGCGCGAGCGTGCCGACCGTGCCGTCGACGAGTTCCTCGGCGTCTGCACCGAACACGCCTACCGGCACATCGTGCTCCAGCAGGGTCCGATCGCCCTGGGCTGGCAGCGATGGCGCGAACTGGACCAGCGCCATCTCGGCGGCCTGGCCCTCGACATCGTGAACACCGCGCTCGACGCCGGCCTCGTCCGGCCCCACCCGGCCGAACTGATCGCCAGAGCGTTCTACGGCGCCCTCACCGAACTGTCACTCACGATCGCAGAGACCGACGATCCCGACCAGGCGCGAAGCCAGGCGGCCAGCCTCGTACGCGATCTCATCGGCGGGCTAGTGATCAACGGCAGCTCACCGTCAGCGTGACCGCCTTCACCTGCCCGCATCGACCTTCGACTGACCCCTCAACGACCGGTCGAGCCGCCGTGCGCTCAACAGGCCAGGCACGACACTCAGTGGCCAACTAGAGCGCTCAGTCACAAAGGTGCCTGGACTTCCGGGAGCCTCGGACTTTTCAGAACGGCACGTCGAAGTAGTCGACGTCGGTGAACTCGACTTCCAGGCCCTGGGCGCGGGCGCCATTGTCTTTGAAATACACCTCTTGCAGTCCCTCAGCGACGATTTCGCGAAGCTGTCGGTCGCTGGCGCCCTGTTGCTGTGCCTGGAACAGGCGGCTGGCGTACTCCGGCGGGAGGTGCACCGTGAGCCGCCGCATCCGTGGGTCGTCGGTCGTGCCGATCGGCGCGGTGCAGCCGAATCGGGCCCGGGTCTCGATGGTGATGCCCGTGGCGGCGGCGGCCTGCCGGCGGCGGCGCTGCCGCACCCTGGGCTGCCAGCGTCGGAGGACCTCGGCATTGATCCGGTCGGCGACGGCCCGGGGCGGCTTGTTCCGCCGGCCGGTGAGGTAGCGCTCCACGGAGCGCTGGGTGACCCCGAGTAGATCGGCTACGGCCTTGGTGGTCTTCAGCTTGGCGAGCAGGAACTCCACGCGCTTCTTGGTCGACTTGGGCGGCTCGCGGGTGAAGACCTCCTGGTCCGCGCGGTGGAGGGCGTCGTGGATGTCCGTCACGGGTTATTACTCTCCTTCGTCCATGACGGCGTCGCCGCCCTTGATGTGGCGGGCGGGGTTGTAGCCCTGCTCCATCAGGTCTACGGCCCACGCCATCTCCTGGACCCCTTCGACCTTGCACAGGCCCGGGGTGGGTCCGAGTCGGAAGGACCCGGGGAGCGGCTTGCCGGAGGTGGTGTAGGGCAGGAAGTCCAGCGGCGAGGGGCCCTTGCTCGGGTAGACGACGCCGTCGGACAGCACCGCGAGCGGGTACAGGCCGGTCGCCTTCGCGGTCTTGAGCATCTTGCGGTGCATGTTGACGCGGGCCTTGCTGATGACAGCGGCGCGGATGTCGGGGCGCCAGGCCGGGCGCTCCAGGGCCGGCCACCGCTCGCCGTCGCGGTAGTGCCGTCCTTGCGGCCGCTCCCTGAGTTTGCCCACGCCGCCCTTCACCGTCGCCTTGATCGCGGCGAGAACGGCCGCCAGGCCCGGGTCGACCTGCTTGTGCTGCTCCATCGCGGCGAGGAACGCGGCGTCGTCCAGGTCCTTCGTGACGCCCAGGTCGGCCATGGTGTCGACGTAGGCGGTCTTCAGCCGGTCGTGCCACGGGTCCAGGTAGGCGCCGGTCTCCCGCCGCAGATACGCCTCGATGGGCTGGACGTTGTACCCGAGTTCGACGGCGTAGGCGACGGTGTGGGTCTGGTACCAGGCCGGGCCCTCGGGGCGCTGCCCGGTCGGGGTGAACGGGCTGGGGAGGCGCGGGTCCAGCTCGATATGCGAGAGGTCCAGGTACCAGGAGCCGGGGATCTTCTTGTCGAACACCGGGCGAGACACGTGCTCGGGGCCGGACAGGCCGACCACGAGGCGGGCGGCGGCCGCGAGGAAGGCCGTGTTGATGTCCAGGCCGATCGCGAAGGGCAGCAGGCACTCCTCATCGGACAGCAGCTGGACGTCGCGCACCCACTGGTACGCCTCCTCATCGAGGAACCCGCACTCCCAGCCCTGCGCGACCGGATGCTCCTTGGGGGCCTCGGGCGGGGCGGGGTCGACCGGCTCGGCGCCGAGGGAGCCGGGGTTGTGCCCGGGGATCCACTGGCCGCTGGTCTCGTCCTTCACCGCGCGGGTCGGCGGGCGCAGCGCGGTCATCAGCTCCAGCCCGGAGACGGCGGTGGAGCCGCGCGGGGTGATGACCCGCTGGGCATAGATTCCGAGGACGCGGGCGATGTCCTTCGGCGGGAGCCGGTCGACGCCAGGCCACGAGCGGGAGTCGAGCGCATCCCAGGACAGGACCGCCAGCTGCACGCACTGGCGATGGTTGCCCTGCGCGGGGCGGTAGATGCGCGCCCACGGGCCGAACCCGCGCTGGGTCAGCCGCCACTTCGCCTTCGCCACCTGCTTGACGACCGGATGGTCCTCCGGCAGGCGCAGCGAGCGGCGGGCTTCGGAGCCCTCCAGGCGCTCGGGCAGCCCGAGCTTCATGGCGGCCTTGGCGGTCAGCACGATCAGCGGGTCGGAGTCCCGGCCGTTGCGGTGCAGGCGATGCGCACCGAGGCCGGACTCCTTGAGCGTCCACTGCACCAGCTCCGGGATGGTCGTGGCCGGGCAGTCCAGGATGATGCCGTCGACGCCGTACGCCTGCCCGTCGCCGTCCAGAACGGCAAGCGGCCCGTGCTGGTAGGGGGCGGCGGCGATGTTCGGCACGGCCCGCTTCCGCGTGGGAGGCCGCGACGTCGCCCGGGGTGCGGCGGGCCATTCCGGCTGCGTCGCGGCGGCGGGTTCGGGCGTCGCGGGCGCGGTGGCGGTCGGTTCCTGGGCGGGGGCGGTGAACGTCTCCGGGACCGGCGCGGGCGTGGGCGTGGTGGTACCGGGCTTCGGGTACCTCTCGGCCCAGCCCTCCAGCAGCCGCTGGTACGCCTGCAGGCGCGGCGGCCGCGGCTCCGAGCGCCCGTTCTCCCAGTTCTTCACCGTCTGCAGCGTCGACTTCAGCGCGTGGGCCAGGCGGGCCTGGGTGATGCCGGCCGCCTCGCGCAGCCGGGCCCGTTCTGCCGGGGGCGGCAGATGCGGCTCCTCGTCCAGCAGTGCGTCGACGGACGCGAACAGCTCTTCCTCAGTGGCCATGCTCTCTGCCTCCCCACCGAACACCAGCAGAATTTATCCCTAGCTTTAACCCATGCATTTAACCCGTTCGAACCATGCAGTATGAGGCGTCCTCGCTGACCGGCCGGGCAGTTGCCCTGCGCCACCGAACCTTGAGTGTGTGCCACCGAACGTTGATCGCAGGTCTTTCGTGCCAGCGAGGATTGATCGCCCGGTTCAGGCCCGGCGCGTTGTTGCGTCTGCGGGTGACGCGTGATGCTCGACGAGCGCGGTCGAGCAGAGCAAGGTCTGGGTCGCGCTCAAGGTTCGGTGTGCGGCGCCCTATCCGGGGGCGGAACGCTCACGCACGGGGTGGCCTGCATGCACGGAGGGGCAGGAATCAGCCAACTTCCCAACGGAAGATGCTCCCCGGCCGGTCAAGCGCGCCTTCGGCGGCGCTGCGCGCCGGCCTGCGGCCACCCTGGACAGTCCTGACCAGCCCGAACGACCGGCGGGCTATCGGGCGGCCCGAGGACGCTGGCGCGGACGACGGCGTAGCTCCGTCCTCCCCAGGGCCACGACGACAGCGACCGCGACCCGAACCCCGCCTCGCTGAAGGTCGGCACCATCACCGTCGACAAACGGATCGCCACGAACTGGCACACCTCTGCACAGGACGCCGTGCCCGGCGACGGCAACGACGGCCGACACCCGGCAACGGACGCCTCTCGCCGCGCGGACGACGGCACGCCGCTATTCAACCGATTGGTTGACAAGCCGGAACCCCGACTGTAAGGTATTTAACCAATCGGTTGAATGTGAGAGGTGCGAAGTGGCCGACGACCGGCTGTCGCTGGTGTTCTCCGCACTGGCCGACCCCACTCGGCGCGACATCGTGGCCCGGCTCGCCGCCGGGGACGCCACGGTCAACGAACTGGCCGAGCCGTACGACGTCACGGTGCAGGCCGTGTCCAAGCACATCAAGGTCCTGGAGGACGCCGGCCTGGTCAGTCGCAGCAGAGACGCCCAGCGGCGGCCCTGCCACCTCGAGGCAGAGGTCTTCGACCTGATGACGAAGTGGATCGAGCGCTATCGGCGCGAGGCGGAGGACCGTTTCCGCCGCCTCGATGCCCTCCTGGAACAGATGGGCGAGCAGCCGGCGACGGACACCCCGAGGAAAGAGGCGGCATCATGAGCACCACCGACACGCCCCACCGCAACGAGACACGGATCGTGGCCGACCCGGATCTGCCCACCATCCTGATCATCCGGGAGTTCGACGCTCCGCCGGAGCGCGTGTTCCGGGCGTACACCGACCCCGATCTGGTCGTCCAGTGGCTCGGCCCGCGCCGGCTCACGATGCGGATCGACCAGTACGACGCGCGCAGCGGTGGCTCCTATCGCTATGTGCATCGCGACGACGACGGAACCGAGTACGGCTTCCATGGTGTGTTCCACGAGGTGCGCCCCAACGAGCGCATCGTGCAGACCTTCACCTACGAGGGATTTCCGGACGGCGTCAGCCTGGAGACCGCCGTCTTCGAGGACCTCGGCGGTCGCACCCGGGTCACCGGCAAGTCGCTCATGGACTCCATCGAAACCCGCGATTCGATGCTCAAGAGCGGCATGGATCACGGCGTCCGCGAAGGCCACGAGCGGCTCGACGAGCTGCTCGGCGGCCAACAGAGCAACAGCGCCGACCGACACACCGAGACGGGATCCTGATCATGGCGAGAACAGCAGCCGATGAGCACCGCACCGTGGCACGCGTATTCACCGACCGCGTACGCGGCACCGATCCAGAGGCATGGGACAACCCGGCGCCGTGCGAGGGGTGGGCCGCCCGGGACGTCGTCCGTCACCTCGTCGAGTGGTTCCCCGACTTCCTGAAAGCCGGCGCCGGAGTCGAACTGCCGAAGGGGCCCTCGGTGGACGACGACCCGGTGGCCGCCTGGGCGACGCACCGCGATGGAGTGCAGGCCCTCCTCGACGATCCGGCCACCGCACACAAGCTGCTGTCGAACCCGCACATCGGAGAGATCCCACTGGACCAGGCGGTCGACCGGTTCTACACCGCCGATGTCTTCCTGCACACCTGGGACCTGGCACGGGCCACCGGCCAGGACGAACACCTCGATCCCGCCAAATGCGCCCAGTTGCTCGACGGGATGCTGCCGCTCGACGACGTGCTCCGCGCGAGCGGGCAGTACGGACCGCGGGTCGAGGTGCCGGAGAGCGCCGACGTCCAGACCCGCTTGCTCGCCTTCATCGGCCGCAAGCCCTGAGTGCGTGCAGGCATGGAAAGGACGCGCTTCGCGCGGCGACTACAAGAGCAAGAGGCGCCCTCTCTGGGCCCGGACCTGTGCGGCCCTCAAGGCTTGATCGGCACTCTTCTCTGGGCGTGCAGGTAGCGAGTTCGGCGCTCCTGGGGGCTGTCAGGCCGTTTCTCGGGGCTGTTCTGCTTGACCGCAGGCAGTGCGGAGCGTCGAGGCCAGTGTCGAGGTATGGCCGCGACACATCCGGAGTTGTGGTGCTGGGTGTGCGGACGTGGCATCACGTACAAGGGCACAGGGCGACACCCCAGGTACTGTTCGGCGAGCTGCAGGCAAAGAGCGTACGAATGGAGACGGGAAGATCCTTCCGAGGCGGATCATGTCCCCCCGCCCTACTTCGAGCTGCCTCGCCGGCCGATGAGCCTGGATGAGATCATTTCCGTTCTGCGCCAAGCAGAACGAAAAATCGCAGATGATCAGATCTTCCATCGTGACAGCGAGATGCGGTGGGTGGGCCCTGAGATCCACTTCGGACCCGGCGGCGCCTCTGACACCGAGGTGGAAGAGGCCATCAGGCGCGTGGAAGAGGCCATCAGGCGCCTCGCCTCCCAATTCGCTCGGGCTCGGCAGCGAGGTATCGAGGGCAGAAGGACCGAAGGTAACCAGGGATCATGACGAAAGCCTCTGACCTGGTATTTAGCTCAACTTTCCGGTGTTCCGTCAGATGCCTCTTGCGCTGCGTTCACCGGTAGGAGATCGTTTTTTCGTCGCACCGCGGGTTAGCCCAGCTCTTTCAGGAGAGCTGGGCTTCTTTGCTGTTCGAGGCCTTCGCGCTCCTGAAAGGGCACAGGGTCCTCACGTCCGTGAGGGCCTACGTAACAAGGCCCGCCCGCGGATGTGGAGTCGCGTCGGGCGGACCTTGGGACCCTGGAGGCCCGTCTTGACCGTACACATTGACCTGACACTCTTGGTGATCTTTGGAGTTTCGTGCTTCGCCGGGTATCTCGTGTACCGCCACAGCTGCCGGGACAGGCTGGGTGTGCCGCAGCGGGGTGACCTGGGCGCTGCGTTCACGGTTGAAGCCCCAACCTTCACCGCTCTCGCCTTGTTGCTTGGGGTGTCCAGCGGTAGCCCTGCCACTCCGCAGACCACCGCGCCGCCTCCCTCGGCCACCTCTTCTCCGATTCCGGGCAGCAACAGCGGTGCGCAGCCGCGCCCGGATTCCAGTGGTGCTGCCGGCGGCCCTGTAGGGCCGCCCAGCCGCAGTCCCTAAGAGTTAACCGCGTGCGACCAGGTGATCAGTCGACAGCGGGCATGCCCGCGGGTGGCAGGCGCAAGCCTCGCCCACCGGAGGTGGCGGTCCTAGCTGGGGGCGTTGGATCCAACGGGTCTACAGCGGGATCAGGCGCACGGCGCGGTCCAGGGCGCGCAGCAGATCGGGCTCCCATCCGGCGCGCGGGATATCCAGGGCGGCCAGGCCAGAGGCGCCGAGCGTGGTGAGCGGCACCCGGTGTTCGATACCTTGCCGCCAGACCTCGCGCAGGACGTGGCGGGCCTCGTCGAGGGCGGCGCGACCGATCGTCGCGGTGTCCTGAGCGGTGGGCAGGGCGGCGAACTGGCGGCCAACCTTCTCCAGCCAGTCCATCAGCACCAGCCCCACCATCGCGATGCACTACGCGCAACGAGCCAACACGAACTACCTCGCCTACCCATCGATCGGGAAGCGGTAGACCGTCAACTGCCGGGCCTGGAAGCCCAGATGTTCATACAGCCGGTTCGCCGCCACACGATCCGGCCGGGAGGTAAGATCAACTGTCCGGGCACCCGCCTCCTGGGCGACCCGCAAAGCCTCCTGGGTGAGAACGCCAGCGACTCCCTGGCCTCACGCACCACCGTCAACGACCACACCATCGACGCGAGCCCGCAAGCCGGACGACAAGGGCAACAACACCAGAGCCAGGATGCCGACGATTGCGTCAGTCGTTCGGGCCACGAGCACTG
>NZ_JBQQBX010000063.1:0-21694 GCF_052245475.1 Streptomyces sp. 7N604
GGCTGCCGCCCGACTGCTCCCAGCCGGCGACCGCCAGCGCGCGATAGGCCACGTACGCAGACGCCGGATCCGGGCCGTACGACCACGGCACCGCGCCCACGTGCCCGTCGACGTGCCTCAGCTGCTCCATCGCCTCCGCGTAGCGCTCGGCCCGCACCAGGAAGCAGACCAGCAGGTGCCGTATGTGCGGCAGCACGGGGTGGTCGGCGGGCACGGAGCGGGCCGCGTAAAGCGCGCCCTGGATGGCCCGGGTCACGACCTCGCTCTCGTAGAGGCCGCGGACCATGTTCACCTCGGGCAGGTGCTCGAAGACCGCGAACAGCGGCAGCGCGGGCAGCAGGCTCTTCTCGGGGGCCGAGGCCGCCGCGCTCTGCGCGAAGGCGTCGGCCTGCTCCTTGGAGCCGTGCCACTTCTCGCACCAGTAGTGGAGCGCCGCCATGTGCGCCCCCATGTGGTGCGGCGCGCGGGAGGTGACCTTGCTCCACAGCTCTTCGAAGTCGGCCTGCCGGTAGGCGAGCCCGCGGGCCACGGCCAGTTCCACGATGTACGGGGTGGGGTCGCCCGGTGCGAGCAGCGCGGCTTCGCCGCACACCGTCCGCGCCTCCTCCAGGATGATCCGGTACTCCTGGGAGCCGGGCCCGGCCTGCGACTGCCGCGCCTGCCGTACCAGGAACTCGGCGTGCACGACCGCGCCGCCCGCCTCCTTCGGGGCCTCCACCCGCCAGGTCCGCAGCCACCGGCCGCCCTCGCCCGGCGCCTCCGCCAGCTCCACTGCCGCCGCTCCCGCCAGCGTCTGCACGCGCTGCCAGCGCAGCTCCCAGTCGTCTTCTCCGGCCGTGGCGGCGAGCAGCTGTGCCGCGGAATGCCAGTCCTGGGTGCGCCGGACCTCCTCCAGGACCTCCGCCAGCTCCGGGTCGGGGCCCGGCAGCCGCACGTCGAGCCGCTCCGAGGGCGCGAACCCGTATTGCGTCGGATCGATGGCGCTGCCGTGGCCGCGCAGCGCCTGTCTGCCGCCGCGCTTCCGCAGCAGGGCGGGCACGACGAGGACTCCGCCGATCATGATCAGGCCGAGGAGAATGATCAGTACGTCCATGAGGTGTCTCGTGTCCCGTTCCCGTGTCCCGTGTCCTGTGTCCTGGTGTCCAAGCGTCCCGTGCGGTGGGTGATGAGTCGTCGTCGTGAGTCGTCGTGAGCCGTCGCGGTGAGTTGTCGTGGTGAGTTGTCGTGGTGAGTCGTGCGCTCCGGTCTTCCGTCTTCTGTCATCTAGTACACCGGAGCACGCCCAGGAGTTCCGCACCGCCGGGGACTACTCTCGGGCCCATGAGCGACCAGCACCAGCAGCAGCACGCGCATCACGCCGCACACCTCGGCTTCGAGACCCGGGCGATCCACGCAGGAAACGAGGCGGACCCGCTGACGGGTGCCGTCGTCCCGCCGATCTACCAGGTGTCGACGTACAAGCAGGACGGCGTCGGCGGCCTGCGCGGCGGCTACGAGTACAGCCGTTCCGCCAACCCGACCCGTACCGCCCTCGAGGAGAACCTCGCCGCCCTCGAAAACGGCCGGCGCGGCCTCGCCTTCGCCTCGGGGCTGGCGGCCGAGGACTGCCTGCTGCGCACGCTGCTCGTGCCCGGCGACCATGTCGTCATCCCGAACGACGCGTACGGCGGCACCTTCCGGCTCTTCGCGAAGGTCGTGGAGCGCTGGGGCGTGAACTGGTCGGTCGCCGACACCTCGGACGCCGCGGCGGTCCGGGCCGCCATCACCCCCCGTACGAAGGTGATCTGGGTGGAGACGCCCAGCAACCCGCTGCTCGGCATCACCGACATCGCGGCGGTCGCGGACGTGGCGCGCGGCGCCGGGGCCCGGCTCGTGGTCGACAACACCTTCGCCAGCCCGTACCTCCAGCAGCCGCTCGCGCTCGGCGCGGACATCGTCGTGCACTCCACGACGAAGTACGTGGGCGGGCACTCGGACGTCGTCGGCGGTGCGCTCGTGGTGAACGACGACGCGCTCGGGGACGAACTCGCCTTCCACCAGAACGCGATGGGCGCGGTCGCCGGGCCCTTCGACGCCTGGCTGACCCTGCGCGGCATCAAGACCCTGGCGGTCCGGATGGACCGGCACAGCGCCAATGCCGCGCGCGTGGCCGAGCTTCTCGTCGCCCACCCCAAGGTCACCCAGGTCTTCTACCCGGGCCTGCCCGAGCACGCCGGGCACGAGACCGCGGCGAAGCAGATGCGGTCCTTCGGCGGCATGGTGTCCTTCCGGGTGGCGGGCGGCGAGCAGGCGGCGGTCGACGTGTGCAACCGGGCCGGGCTGTTCACGCTCGGGGAGTCGCTGGGCGGCGTGGAGTCGCTGATCGAGCACCCGGGGCGGATGACGCACGCATCGGTGGCCGGGTCCGCGCTCGAGGTGCCGGCGGATCTGGTGCGCCTTTCGGTGGGCATCGAGGCGGTCGACGACCTGCTGGCCGACCTGGCGCAAGCCCTGGGCTGACGGGCACCCCCGCGCCCGCGCCCGCCCCCGCGCCGGCTCCCCTCCCGCCCCCGTCGGCCGGTCTTCACCAGCCTTCCAGCGGCGGCGTCGTGTCGACCGGCGGTGCGGCCCATGGCTGGGCCACCGCCGACCACACGGCGAAGGCCACCGCGGCCGATATCAGCAGCGCCCAGCCCACGGCCCGTACGGCCCTGCGGCGGGCCAGGAGCAGCTGCCCCCGCTCGGCCGCCCGCGCCGCCAGGTCCGGCGGTACGACCGGATGCGGCCCGTCCAGCATCCGGCGGACCTCGTCCTCCTTGCGGTCGGGCAGGCTCACGGCGTGGCCACCTCCGGGCGAGGCGGCGGGGCGGGGCGGCTGCGCATGGTGGCGACGGAGCGCAGGCAGATCGCGCGTACCCGCTCGGCGGGCAGGCCCAGTTGGGCCGCGGCCTGCTCCTCGGCCACGCCCTCGTAGAGCCGCAGCACCAGCACCAGGCGCTCCTGCGGGGTGAGCCGGTCGAGGGCGCCTCCACAGGGGCGGCGGTGGCGCCGTGCGGTGTGGGCGAAGCGGGCGGCGAGCTCCTGGCGGGTGCAGTCGTACGGGTCCTCGCCGTTGAGGCGATCCCACGCCGCGTACGTACGGGCCAGGGCGGCGGTCAGCAGGTGCTCGGCGGCCTCCGGGTCGCCGGTCAGCAGCGTGGCGGCATGCAGGAGCCGGCCTGCCGCGCCCGCGACGAATGCCTCGAACTCCCGGGCCCGGCGGCGATCCCGTTCCGCCCGCCGCTCTCGCACCGCGCCCTCCTGGTCCTCCATAGGACGGCAGGCGCGGGCCCGGGTCAAGAGGCAGGTGGCAGGCAGGCGGCAGGAAGGAAGCAGGAAGGAAGCAGGCAGGAAGGTCGTCGGGGTCTCCCGGCAGATCGTCGGAGACGGAGTCAGGAGGCCGGCGGCTCCTGGACGGGCGCCGCCGCCATCCGCGCGGACAGCGCCTCATTGAACCGGGTCAGCAGGGTGCAGAAGACCTCCCGCTCCTCCTCTCCCCAGTTCTCTGTCAGCAGCGCCATCAGCTGCCGCCGCGAGGACCGCACCTCCTCCAGGCGCGCCTTGCCGCGCGCCGAGAGCTGCAGTACGACGGCCCGGCCGTCCTCGGGGTGCGAGGTGCGCTTGACGAGGCCGGTGTCGACCAGCGGGGCGACCTGCCGGGTGACCGTCGAGGAGTCGATGCCCATGCCGGCGGCAAGTGCCTTGACGCCCATGGGACCTTCCCGGTCCAGGCGGTTGAGCAGGAGATACGCGGCGCGGTCCATGGAGTTGCGGACCTGTCCGACGCCGCCCAGCCGGGTCTGCTCCGCGCGACGAGCGAAGAGGGCCACCTGGTGCTGCAGGTCGTCGAGAAGGCCGCTGTCTGAGGGCACTCCCCCTGGCTCCGCCGGGGGGACCCCCACCCCGCCGGTGGAAGTCGGGGGAGCGGTCGTCATGTCCGGAGTAGTGGGCATGGCCTGGGCTCACTTCGTGAGGACGGTCTGTCGGATGCGCACAGGGTACGCGGCCAGGGGCTCGCCCGTACCGGCCCGGGAGAATCCGGCGAACTCCGGTCGTACCCGGACCGCCGGGCCGGGCGGGAACTGCGAGACTTGCCCCATGGCAGCAACCCACGGCGACCCCTCCGGCACGGCGTCCCCTCCCCTCTCCGAGATCACCGTCGACGAGGTGCGCGCGGCGCACAAGATCCTCTCCGGGGTGGCCCGGATGACCGCCATGGAGGGGAGCCGGCACCTGTCCGGGCTGGTCGGAGCCCCGGTGCACCTCAAGTGCGAGAACCTTCAGCGCACCGGTTCTTTCAAGGTGCGGGGTGCCTACGTGCGGATCGCGGGCCTGAGCGCGGAGCAGCGCGCGGCGGGCGTGGTCGCTGCCAGCGCGGGGAACCACGCACAGGGCGTCGCCCTCGCCGCCTCCCTGCTCGGCGTGCGGTCCACCGTCTTCATGCCGGTCGGCGCCCCGCTGCCGAAGGTCGCGGCGACCCGGGACTACGGCGCCGAGGTGCGGCTGCACGGACAGGTCGTGGACGAGACGCTGCGTGCGGCGCAGGAGTACGCGCGCGAGACGGGCGCCGTGTTCATCCACCCCTTCGACCACCGCGATGTGGTCGCCGGGCAGGGCACGGTGGGTCTGGAGATCCTCGAGCAGTGCCCGGAGGTGCGGACGATCGTCGTCGGCATCGGTGGCGGGGGGCTGGCGGCCGGGATCGCGGTGGCGGTCAAGGCGCTGCGGCCGGATGTGAAGGTGGTCGGGGTGCAGGCGGAGGGCGCAGCCGCGTACCCGCCGTCGCTCGCGGCCGGGCACCCGGTGGTGCTGGAGTCGGTGGCGACGATGGCCGACGGCATCAAGGTGGGGCGGCCGGGCGATGTGCCGTTCAAAATCGTTGGCGATCTTGTGGACGAGGTCCGTACGGTCTCCGAGGACGAGCTCTCCAGCGCGCTGCTCCTCTGCCTGGAGCGCGCGAAGCTCGTGGTGGAGCCGGCCGGGGCGAGCCCGGTGGCGGCGCTGCTGTCCCGGCCCGACGCGTTCCAGGGACCGGTGGTGGCGGTGCTGTCCGGGGGGAACGTCGACCCGCTGCTGATGCAGCGGATCCTGCGGCACGGTATGGCGGCGGCGGGGCGCTACCTGTCGCTGCGGCTGCGGCTGACGGACCGGCCGGGGGCGCTGGCAACGCTTCTGGGGGTGTTGTCAGTGGTCGACGCTAACGTCCTCGACGTGAGCCACGTACGGACCGATCCCCGGCTCGGGCTCACGGAGGCGGAGGTGGAGCTGCACCTGGAGACCAAGGGGCCTGAGCACTGCGCCGAGGTGCGGACGGCGCTGCGGGAGGCGGGTTACACGGTCATGGCGTGAGCCGCGGCCTGAAGCCCGGCTCTGGTTCTGAACCCTTTCAAACGGAAGCTATCGCGTTTCGCTTGAAAGGGTGTCGCGACATATCGCGTCTGCGGTATGGTCTTCTCCTGCACGGCTTCATCCAAGCCTTATGTCGGACACCACCATCCAAAACTCCTGACCACCATCACTCTGGGAGAACTTCCATGCCAGGCGCCATTTACGCCGAAGGTCTGGTGAAGACCTTCGGCGACGTGAGGGCTCTGGACGGCGTCGACCTCGACGTACCCGAGGGCACCGTGCTCGGACTGCTGGGCCCGAACGGGGCCGGCAAGACCACCGGGGTGCGGGTACTGACGACGCTGTTGCAGCCCGACAGCGGCAAGGCCGTCGTCGCGGGCCTCGACGTCGTCAAGCACCCCAACGAAGTCCGCCGTGCCATAGGCCTCTCCGGCCAGTTCGCCGCTGTCGACGAGTACCTCACCGGGCGTGAGAACCTCCAGATGGTCGGCCAGCTCTACCAGATGGGCGCCCGGGACGCGAAGGCCCGCGCGGACGAGCTGCTCGAGCGGTTCAACCTCTCCGAGGCGGCCGACCGGACCGCCAAGACGTACTCCGGCGGCATGCGGCGGCGGCTCGACCTGGCCGCCGCGCTGGTCGTCAGCCCGCCCGTGATGTTCATGGACGAGCCGACCACCGGCCTGGATCCGCGGAACCGGCAGGCGCTGTGGGAGGTCATCGAGGAACTGGTCGCGGGCGGCACGACGCTGCTGCTCACCACGCAGTACCTGGAAGAGGCCGACCGGCTCGCGCACGACATCTGCGTCATCGACCACGGCAAGGTCATCGCCCGCGGCACATCCGACCAGCTCAAGGCCCAGACCGGCGGCGAGCGCGTCGAGGTCGTCGTCCACGACCCCGAGCATCTGGCCACCACCACCGACATACTGCGCGGCTTCGGCAAGGGCGAGACCAGCGTCGAGACCCACACCCGCAAGGTCACCGTCCCGGTGACAGGCGGCGCCAAGCTGCTCGCGGAGGTCATCCGCGAGCTCGACACCCGCGGCATCGAGATCGACGACATCGGCCTGCGCAGGCCGACCCTGGACGACGTCTTCATCTCGCTGACCGGCCACGCCGCCGAGGCTCAGGACGAGGCGGAGGCCGAGGCCGGTGCGAAGGCGGGCCCGAAGGCGGGTCCCAAGAAGGCCGCCATGGCCGGTGCGAAGGCTGACGCGCAGCAGAAGGAGACCGCGAAGTGACCGCCGTGAACGTGACCACCACAGCCGTGCCCAAGGCAGGCGGCGCCATAGGCCAGTCCGTCCGCGACTCGCTGGTCATCGCCAAGCGCAACCTGATCCGGATGCTGCGGATCCCCGAAGTCGTGATCTTCGGGCTCATCCAGCCGATCATGTTCGTGGTGCTGTTCAGCTACGTCTTCGGCGGCTCGATCAACGTACCCGGCGCCGGTCTCGACGCCGACGCGTACCGCCAGTTCCTGATGGCGGGCATCTTCGCGCAGACCGTCACCTTCGCCACTGCGGGTGCGGGTGCGGGCATCGCCGAGGACATGCACAAGGGCCTCATCGACCGCTTCAGGTCGCTGCCCATGGCGCGCGGCGCGGTCCTCACCGGCCGTACGCTCGCCGACCTCGTACAGACCGCGCTGACCATCGTGGTCCTGGCGATCGTCGCGCTGATCGTCGGCTGGCGGATCCACGACGGGATCTTCAAGGCGCTCGCCGGATTCGGGCTGCTGCTCCTGCTCGGCTATGCCTTCTCCTGGATCGGCGCGCTGATCGGCCTGTCCGTACGGTCGCCCGAGGCGGCCACCTCGGGCGGTCTGATCTGGCTGTTTCCGCTGACGTTCATCTCGAACGCCTTCGTGCCGGCCGACAACATGCCAACCGTGCTGCGGCACATCGCCGAGTGGAACCCGTTCAGCGCCACGGTGCAGGCGTGCCGCGAGCTGTTCGGGAACCTCCCGGCCACCTACCCGGTGCCGGAGGCCTGGCCGATGCAGCACCCGGTGCTCGCCTCGGTGCTCTGGTCGATCGTGATCATCGTCGCCTTCCGCACGTTCGCGGTGCGCAAGTACCGCTCGGCAACCGCCTGATGGAGCCTCATCGGGCCTGCGGACCTGACGTGATCGGGCCTGACGCGATCGAGCCTGACGTGATCGGGCCGACCTGATCGGGAGTGGCACCACTGAGCCCCCGGCCGTTCCCCGGCCGGGGGCTCACCTCTGCGTGCTCAGCCCTGGTACGGCTTGGCGTCGAGGATCTTCACCGTCGCGGTGCGGCCGTTCGGCAGCTCGTACTCGGCGTCGTCGCCGACCTTCTTGTCCAGGACGCCGCTGCCCAGCGGCGACTGCGGCGAGTAGGTCTCGATGTCCGCGCTGGCGTACTCGCGGGAGGCCAGCAGGAAGGTCACGGTGTCGTCGGGGTCGCCGTCGAAGGCGATCGTCACCACCATGCCGGGGGCGACGACACCGGTGTCCGCGGGAGCCTCGCCGACCTTGGCCTGCTCCAGCAGCTGAGTCAGCTGGCGCACGCGAAGCTCCTGCTTGCCCTGCTCCTCCTTGGCGGCGTGGTACCCGCCGTTCTCCCGCAGGTCACCCTCTTCCCGGGCCGCCTCGATCTTCTTGGCGATCTCGGCACGTGCGGGACCCGACAGGTACTCCAGCTCGGCCTTGAGCTGGTCGTACGCCTCCTGGGTGAGCCAGGTGACGTTCTCGCTGGTCTGGGTCACAGGTGCTCCTCGTCGGTGCTGGGAATACAAAGCAACGCCCTACCCCGGAGCATTACGCCTTCACGAGTGGGCGAAACCACGAGCCTAACAATTCCGCGCGGAAAGGGGGAGGAGGAAAACCGCTAAAGGAGCATAAATGCAGGTCGGGGCGTGGTTCGGATGCCGTTCATCCGGCGGTTGCGGCCTTGCAGCCGACCAGTTCCACCGCCGTCGCGCGCCGCGTCGTACGGACCGTCCCGACCCTGTCGACCCGGCCCCCGCGCTCCTCGAAGCGGAGATCCTTCCAGCCGACCTCGGTGCCGTCCTCGGCCTGTGCGCGAAGGGTGCACACCCCGGGCGTGCCGGCGTCCTTGCGGACCTCCAGATGCACTTCGACGGCCGCGTCCGAGACCACCTTGAACTTGATCAGCTCGCCGCTGACGTCCTGGCCCGCTATGTACGACACACCGGACCAGGCGATCACCGCGAGCAGCGCGGCTCCGAGCACCGCTCCGACGATCTTCAGCTTGCGGTCCGCGCGGGCGTCCGCGGAGCGGCCGTAACGCGCGGCAGCACGCTCGTCGCCCGTGGCGGTCATCGTCGTCCTCCCGCGATGCGGACCGAGGAATGTACGGTCCCTGGTTTCGGTCACTATAGAAGGCGCCTTCTCCGGACGGTGGAGGGGGCCGCGACCAGTGACTGAGGATCTGAGGATCGAGTCTTGACCGAGACCGAGCAACTGCGATTGATGGCAGTCCACGCCCATCCCGACGACGAGTCGAGCAAGGGCGCGGCGACGATGGCCAAGTACGTGTCCGAGGGGGTGGACGTGCTGGTCGCAACCTGCACGGGCGGGGAACGCGGTTCCATCCTCAACCCCAAGCTGCAGGGCGACCCCTACATCGAGGAGCACATCCACGAGGTGCGCGCCAAGGAGATGGAGGAGGCCCGGCAGATCCTGGGCGTCAAGCAGGCTTGGCTGGGCTTCGTGGACTCCGGGCTGCCGGAGGGCGACCCGCTGCCGCCGCTGCCCGACGGGTGCTTCGCACTGCAGGACGTCGACGAGGCGGCGGGTGCGCTGGTGAAACTGATCCGCGAGTTCAGGCCGCACGTGATCACCACGTACGACGAGAACGGCGGATACCCGCACCCCGACCACATCATGACCCACAAGATCTCCATGGTGGCCTTCGACGCCGCGGCCGACCCGGAGAGATACCCGGAGACCGGTGAGCCCTGGCGGCCGCTGAAGCTCTACTACAACCAGGGCTTCAACCGGCCGCGCACGGTCGCGCTGCACGAGGCGCTGCTGTCGAGGGGCATGGAGTCCCCGTACGGCGAGTGGCTGGAGCGGTGGAAGCAGTTCCAGCGGGCCGAGCGGACACTGACGACGCACGTTCCCTGCGCGGAGTTCTTCCCGGTCCGCGACAAGGCCCTGATCGCGCACGCCACGCAGATCGACCCGGACGGCGGCTGGTTCCGGGTGCCGATGGAGATCCAGCAGGAGGTCTGGCCGACGGAGGAGTACGAGCTCGTGAAGTCGCTCGTCGATACCTCCCTCCCCGAGGACGACCTCTTCGCGGGCATCCGCGAGAATTGACCGCATGACGATCGCGACCACGCTCCCCTGGCCTTCGGCATGGGGGACCCCAGCCCTCACACCACTCGTCCCGCTCGCCAAGGAACTGGACGAGAACCAGGTGACGCCCGGTGTCCTCGGCTTCATCGTCTTCGCACTGCTCGGCGGGGCCGTGTGGCTGCTGATGAAGAGCATGAACAAGCAGTTCCGGAAGATCGACTTCGAAGAGGCGCCGGTCGCTGCCGGTGAGGGTGAGCGCGGGTCGGACGGCCCGGAGGCCAAGACCTCCGGGCGACCGGCCGCCACGCCGAAGCGGGACTGACGGCGCGGCGCCGCGGCGGCCCGTCGTGGCCGCCCGTCCGTCCCCTTATTGGTCCGTGCCCTTGTTTGCCCGTGCCCTTGTTTGCCCGTGCCCTTGTTTGCCCGTGCCGCTATTTGGGGGCGGCGGAGGCCACTCCCATGACTTCGCGGGAGTGGCGGTTCGGGACCATGCCGAGGTTCCAGGCCTGCCAGCCGGTCTCCGGCTCCACGCCCCGCTCGAGTATCAGCACGTACGCCTCCGCGCAGTCCTCCAGCCTCGGGTCGCGCGTCCCGTGCGACTCCCGCAGAAGCTGGGCCAGCTCCTCTTGGGCCACCGCCGTGCCGACCACCGAACCGCCCGCGGAGGCGAGCGGCAGCAGGGTGCAGCGCAGGAACCGCGCCCAGTCCTCGCCCCGCCGGTCGCCGTAGCCCGCGAACAGCCGGCCCGCCTCGTCCGCCAGCGCCAGGGCCTGGGCCGTGCGGCCGTTCCCGGCGTCGACCACGGCCAGCTCGATGCACGACCACGCCTCGCCGTGCGCCACTCCCACCCGGTGGAAGTCCTGCCGGGCATCCTGCAGCAGTTGCCGGGCGAACCCGCTGTTGCGCAGCGAACCCGTCTGGGCCGCCCGCTGGTCGCGGGTGACCCGCGCCGAGTGGTGCCGGGCGCACGCCAGCCCGTAGACGTCCCGCATGCGGCTGAACATCGTGCGGGCCCGCTCCAGCTCCCGCACCGCCGCGCCGTGCTCCCCGCGCTCCTCCAGGGCCTGACCGAGGTAGTAGCGGGTCCAGGCCTCGCCGCGCGCGTCCTCGTTCTCCCGGTGCCGGGAGAGCGCCTGTCCCAGGTGGTCCGTGGCCACGCCCGCGTCGCCGTCGACCAGTCGGGCCCGGGCCAGCTGCGTGAGGGCCCAGGCCTCGCCGCGGCCGTCGCGGGTGCTCCCGTACTGGTCGAAGGCCTGGCGCAGCTGCTTCTCCGCCTCCGGGACCTCGCCCATCCGCAGATACACCTGGCCGAGCTGGAAGTGCGCCCACGCCTGGCCGCGCAGGCTCTCGTTCTCCCGGTGCAGCTCGAGCGCCTCGCGCAGCAGCTCGAGTGCCTCGGTTATGTGCGCCCGGTCGCGCTCGACCGCACCCAGCGCGTGCAGCGTCCAGGCCCGGTCTCCGCGCAACTCGGCCGTGGACTGCATCGCCAGCGCCTCACGGAGTTTCGCACCGGCCTCGGGAAGGTTGCCCTGGTGGTGCAGGGTGATGCCGAGGTCGCGCAGCGCACGCGCCGCCCCCGCCGGGTGCTGCGCCTCGCGGTAGAGGTCGACCACCGACGAGAGGGTCGTACGGGCCTTGTCCAGCTCGCCGAGCTGGCGGGCCGCCACGCCCGTGCGCCACTGCACCGACCGCACCAGCAGGCCCCGGTCCGCGGCCTTCGTCAGCTCGCTCAGCTCCCCGAGCCGGTAGAGGTCGCCGCGCAGCAGGCAGTAGTCGCACAGCGCGCCGAGCAGGTGCAGCACCGCGGACTGATCCACGTCCTCGGCGTGCCGCAGCTCCGCCGTGATGAAGCTCGACTCGTCGTCCAGCCAGCGCAGCGCCGCCTCGAGCGAGGTGAAGCCGTGCGGACCCACGGTGCCCTGCTGGAAGGCGGCGTCCGCGCGGGTCGACGTCTTGCCGTCGACCAGCCGGATCACCGAGTCCGCCAGCTCCGCGTAGCTGCGGATCAGCCGTTCCTGCGCGGCCGAGCGCTCGCCCGGCTCCTCCTCGTCGAGCAGCCGGGCGTGCGCGAAGCCGCGCACCAGGTCGTGCAGCCGGTAGCGGCTGCCCCGGACGTGCTCGATCAGCCCGGCCCTGGCCAGGGCGGCAAGCTGCCGGACCGCCTCCGCCTCGTCGGTGGCCAGCAGGGCGGCGCCCGCGGCCGCGCCCAGGCTCGCCCGCCCGGCCAGCGACAGCCTGCGCAGCAGCCTGCGCGCGGTCTCCGGCTGGTCGGCGTACCGCAGGCTCAGGGCACGGTCGACCGGGCCCATCGGGCCGTAAGCCGCGAGATCGGCCGCCAGGCCGCTCGGCGTACGGGCGCCCAGCGAGGAACCGGCCGCGCGCAGCGCCAGCGGCAGCCCTCCGCACAGGTCACGGATCCGATCGCCCGCCTCCAGGTCGTACGGGCCCGAGGGCTGCTCCGCCACGGCCTTCAGCAACTCCTCGGCCCCGGCCGCGTCCAGCGGCTCGACGGCCAGCTGGTGGACCCGCGCCGGAAGGTCCTCCGGCAGCTCGAGCGGATCACGGGCGGTGACCAGCAGCAGGCTGTCCGAGCGCTCGGGCAGCAGCACCCGCACCTGCTCGGGGTCGGAGGCGTCGTCGAGGACGACCGTGACCGGCAGCCCCGTCACGTGCTGGTGGTACAGCTCGCTCAGCCGCTTGACCTGCTGCTCGGTGGACGCCCGCTCCCGGAACAGCAACTGCTCGCGGGGCGCTCCCAGCCGGTTGAGCAGATGCAGCAGCGCATCCCGGGTGGGCAGCGGCGGCTCCCCGGGGCTGGCACCGCGCAGATCCACCACGCACGCCCCGCGGAACTGGTCCTTCAAGTGGTGCGCGGCGCGCACCGCCAGGGTCGTGCGGCCGGAGCCCGGCGCACCGTGCAGCACCACCACCGTCGGCCTCGTCTCCGTGCTCGCCCGCGACGCGTGCACCCACTGGGCGATCTGCAGCACCTGCGGGCGCCGCCCGACGAACGGGCCGTCCTGCTCGGGCAGATGACCGAACGACTGCTGGAGCACGCTCCGCCGCCGCGCCGCCGCGCTCTTGTCGCTGCCCCGCAGCTGAGGTCCCCGCCCTGCCGGCGCCGCCGTGCCGCCCTGGCCGCGCGCATGCGAACCACCCCGCGCACCGCCGCCGCGCCGCGTCGCGGCGGCCAGCATCCGCTGCTGGTCGAGGAACGGCCGGATGCCCCGCACCTCCAGCGCCGTCAGCCACTCCAGCCTCAACTGCTCCGCGCCGCCCGGCTGGTTCTGCAACGCCGCGTCCCGCTGTGCCGACGGCCAGTGCCCCGCCGTCAGCTTGACCAGCGCGGTCGCCGCACCCGCCACCGCCACGGCGGCCGCCGCGCCCACAGCCGTGCCCGCCGACGTGCCGTACCCGAGGTCCGCTCCGAAGGCGGCCACCGCCGCCACGACCGTCACCAGCGCGGGAGTGCCGAGCCGCTCGCGCGAAAGCCGCCTGCCCAGCGGCTGCCGGGCCGCCGCGGACTCGTCCAGCGCGCGCACATACGCGCCGTACTCCTCGGCCGCCGTCGCCGCCAGATCGTCCAGCGCGTCTCTCGCCCGCCCCATCAGCAGCGACGTGTCCGTACGCCCTCCCCCATAGCCTCCGGCATGGGAGGTACCCCCGAACCGGCGCACCTCCTCCTCGATGGTGCGCGCCAGCAGCCGCTCCGCTTCCGCCCGGTGGCTGTCCCGCAGGACGGCCATAGAGCCCGAAGAGCCCGACATGGGCTTCCCCCTCCACCCGCGATCGTTCTCGACGGCCCAAGTCTTCCGCTTCTCAAGGTTTTCCGTCAGCCCTGTGGATAACTCGGACCTGTGGACAACTCGGGGAAGCCCGGCGGATGAGACAGGATGGGAACATGCCGAACCGACTGGCTCACGAGACATCCCCCTACCTCCTCCAGCACGCCGACAACCCGGTCGACTGGTGGCCCTGGTCCGAGGAGGCGTTCGCCGAGGCCCGGCGGCGCGACCTGCCCGTGCTGCTCAGCGTCGGCTATTCGTCCTGCCACTGGTGTCATGTGATGGCGCACGAGTCGTTCGAGGACGAGGAGTCCGCCGCGTACCTCAACGCGCACTTCGTGCCCGTGAAGGTGGACCGCGAGGAGCGGCCTGACGTCGACGCCGTCTACATGGAGGCGGTCCAGGCGGCCACCGGCCAGGGCGGCTGGCCCATGACCGTGTTCCTCACCCCGGACGCCGAGCCGTTCTACTTCGGCACCTACTTCCCTCCCCAGCCGCGCCACGGCATGCCCTCCTTCCGCCAGATCCTGGAGGGCGTACAGGCCGCGTGGGCCGATCGCAGGGACGAAGTCGGCGACGTCGCGGGCCGGATCGTGCGCGAGCTCTCCTCCCGCTCGCTCGCCCTGAGCGCCGCCGCAACGCAGCCGCCCGGCGAGGGCGACCTGCACGCGGCACTGCTCGCCCTGACCCGCGAGTACGACGCCTCGCACGGCGGATTCGGCGGCGCGCCCAAGTTCCCGCCGTCCATGGTCCTGGAGTTCCTGCTGCGCCACCACGCCCGCACCGGCTCCGAGGGCGCCCTGCAGATGGCGCTGGACACCTGCGAGCGGATGGCCCGCGGCGGCATCTACGACCAGCTCGGCGGCGGCTTCGCCCGCTACTCCGTGGACCGCACCTGGACCATCCCGCACTTCGAGAAGATGCTCTACGACAACGCGCTGCTCTGCCGGGTGTACGCGCATCTGTGGCGGTCCACCGGATCGGACCTCGCCCGGCGCGTGGCGCTGGAGACCGCCGACTTCATGGTGCGTGAACTCGGCACCCAGGAGGGCGGTTTCGCCTCGGCGCTCGATGCGGACAGCGACGATGGCACGGGCAGGCACGTCGAGGGCGCGTACTACGCCTGGACGCCCGAGCAGCTGCGCGCGGTCCTCGGTGAGGAGGACGCGCGGCTCGCCGCCGGATACTTCGGCGTCACGGAAGAGGGCACCTTCGAGAAGGGCACCTCCGTGCTCCAGCTGCCCGGCGAAGGGCTCGCAGAGGCGTCCCGCACCGAGTCGATCCGGCAGCGGCTGCTGGCCGCCCGCGAGGAGCGGCCGCGCCCCGGCCGCGACGACAAGGTCGTCACCGCCTGGAACGGCCTGGCCATCGCGGCCCTCGCCGAGACCGGCGCCTACTTCGAGCGCCCCGACCTGACCGCGGCCGCCCTCGACGCGGCCGACCTGCTCGTCCGTGTCCACATGGACCAGACAGGCCGCCTCTCCCGCACCTCGCGCGACGGCACGGCGGGCGACAACTCCGGCGTCCTGGAGGACTACGCGGATGTCGCCGAGGGCTTCCTCGCGCTGTCCGCCGTCACCGGCGAAGGCGTGTGGGTGGAGTTCGCGGGTCTGCTGCTGGACACCGTCCTGCGGCACTTCACCGGCGAGGAAGGGGACTTGTACGACACCCCCGACGACGGCGAGGCGCTGATCCGGCGCCCCCAGGACCCGACCGACAACGCGGCGCCGTCCGGCTGGTCGGCCGCGGCCGGGGCCCTCCTGTCGTACGCGGCCTGCACCGGCAGCTTCCGCCACCGGGCCGCAGCCGAACACGCGCTGGGCGTGGTCAAGGCGCTGGGGCCGCGCGCCCCGCGGTTCATCGGCTGGGGCCTGGCGGTCGCCGAGGCCGCGCTGGACGGGCCGCGTGAGGTGGCCGTGGTCGGCCCGGCCGACGACCCGGGCACCGCGGAGCTGCACCGCACGGCGCTGCTGGGCACGGCGCCCGGCGCGGTGGTGGCGGTCGGCGAGCCCGGCGCGGATGCCGAGGAGGTGCCGCTGCTGCGCGACCGCCCGCTGGTGGGCGGCCGCCCGGCCGCGTACGTGTGCCGCGACTTCACCTGCGATGCGCCGACCGCCGACCCGTCGGTGCTGGCGGAGAAGGTGGGACTCAGGGCGTAAGGAGCGTCAGAGGGCGGGTAGCCGGGGGCCTCGGAGGGCCGGGAGCCGGGGCCTTCAGAGGGTGAGGCCGCGGCTGAGGACGCCCAGCGAGCGGTCGATGACCACCGCCATGTCCTCCGTCCGGCCACTCTCGACCCAATGGAGCATGGCCTCCTGGAGCGAGCCGAGCACCGCCGCGGAGAACACCCGCAGCTCCAGGTCGTCCGCCGGGCGGCCGGTGCGCTCCGCCAGCACGCCGCACAGCATGCGCCCGGTTGCGGCATTGCTCTCGAACATCCGGGCCCGGATCGCCGGGACGTCCATCACCAGCTTCGCCCGGATCGCCATCTCGTCCTGCTCCTGGGCGAGGTAGGTGCGCAGCGTCTCGAGCATCACGTAACGGATGGACTCCAGCGGCGGCTCTCCGGCAGGGCGCTTGCGCAACTCCGCTTCCATCAGCGGGTCGTACTCGTCGGTGAGGACGATGTCTTCCTTCGTCGGGAAGTAGCGGAAGACGGTGCTGGGGGAGACCTCGGCGGCCTCGGCGATCTGCTCGACGGGCGTGGCGTCGTACCCCTGCTCGCTGAAGAGGCGGTAGGCGGCGTGGCGGATCGCCTGCCGGGTCTTGATCTTCTTCCGTTCGCGCAGGCCGAGCTTGGGGCCCGGTGCGGTGGAGGCGGCAGAGGTTCGTGCAGGTGCCATGGGTGTCATTGTCGGGCATCGGCGCCCTCCGGGGCCACGGGCGGGCCGCCGCCCTCCTCTGCGGCTCCGGCCCGCCCATCCGTGCCGCGCCCGGCCCCGGCCCCGGCCGAAGCCCCGGCCCCATCCCCATCCGCGTCCCCGGCCCCAGCCCCCGCCTCCGTCCGCGGATTCGGCAGCAGGGCCGCTGCCAGCAGGGCCGCCGCCAGGGCCGCGACCCCGCAGACCAGCAGCACCAGATCCATGCCGTGCACGAACGCGGAGTCGGCGGAGGCGGCCAGCGCCCGGCTGCCCAGCCGCTCGGCCACCAGGTGCGCGGCGACCACCGAGTCCCCGGCCGCGTCGGCGGCCGGGTCCGGCAGCCCGCCGGTGTCCAGGCGGTCCGTGTACGCGCCGGCCAGCAGGCTGCCGAGCAGTGCCACGCCGATCGCGCCACCGACCTGCCGCAGCGTCATCAGCAGCCCCGAGCCGCTGCCCGCGCGCTCGGCGGGGAGCGCGCCGAGGGCGGCGTCCATGGCGGGCACCATGGCGAAGCCGAAGCCGATGCCCGTGATGGACAGCCACAAGGCGGTGGCCCCGTAGCCGTCGCCCATGCCCGTACGGCTGCCGAGGAAGGCCGCGAAGGACAGCACGACCAGGCCCGCCGCGATGACGGGCCGCGGGCCGAAGGCCTTGACCAGTGGCGCGCTGCCGCGGGCGGCGATGAGCAGCCCGCCCATCATCGGCAGCAGCCGGACGCCGGTGGCGAAGGCGTCGTAGCCCAGTACGGCCTGCAGGTACTGCGGCAGGACGAACAGCAGCCCGGAGAGCACGAAGGTCACCAGGGTGGCCGCGACCGTGTTCCACAGGAAGCCGCGGTGGCGCAGCAGCCCGAGGTCCAGCATCGGCCGCGCCCCCTTCAGAGCCTCCCGCCGCTCCCGCGCGACGAGAGCGGTCAGCAGCACCACCGCGCCGCCGAGCGCGCCGAGGACGATCGGGTCGCCCCAGCCTCGGCCGGGCGCCTCGATGATGCCGAAGACCAGCGCGCCGAGGCCGGACACGGTGAGCGCGGTGCTGAGGGTGTCCACCTTCGGGGAGGCCGGGTCGCATGTCTCGGGCAGCAGGAAGGCGCAGGCGGCGATGCCGATCGCGACCATCGGGATGTTGATCAGGAAGACCGCGCCCCACCAGAAGTGGTCGAGCAGCCAGCCGCCGACGATGGGGCCGAGCGGCATGCCGAGCGCGGAGGCGGCAGCGATGGCTCCGACCGCCTTGGCCCGCTCCTCGGGGGCGAAGAGCGAAGGCAGTACGGCCATGGCGAGCGGCATGATCAGGGCACCGCCGGCGCCCATGACCGTACGGGCGGCGATGACCAGCTCAGGAGTGTCGACGAGGATGCCGATGACCGACCCGGCCAGAAAGATCCCGAGGCCGACGAGGAGCATCCTGCGGCGGCCGAAGCGGTCGCCGAGCAGTCCTGCGGGGAGCATCAGGGCGGCGAAAACGACGATGTACGAGTCGGCGATCCACTGCTGTTCGCCCGTGCCGGCGCCGAGTTGGGAGGCCATGGTCGGCAGAGCGACGTTCAGGATCGTCAGATCGAAGCCGAGGACGAGCATGCTCGCGACGAGCGCGCCCAGCGCCCACCAGCGCCTGGGGTCGGGCTGCGCGGTACCGGCCGGTGAGGATCCGGCCTGTGCCGGCACGGCCTGTGCGGATACGGCCTGTGCGGGCACGGCCTGCCCGGACTTCGGTCGTGCGGACTCTGCTCCTGACGAGGACCCAGCGCGCGCGGCGGGCATGCCACACCTCCGAGAGTTGGCTTCAAGTGGCAGTAACTCTCAAAAGGTGTGCGCTGTCAATTTTTTTTTCGCGGCGCCGGGCTCAGTCGCGGCACCGGGCTCAGGTGTGCTGGTACGCCACCAGCGAGATCCCGACGTAGTGGACGATGAAGGCCGCCAGCGTGAAGGTGTGGAACACCTCGTGAAAGCCGAACCACCGGGGCGAGGGGTTCGGCCGCTTGAGCCCGTAGATCACGCCGCCCGCGCTGTAGAGCACGCCGCCGACGATCACGCAGATGAGCACCGCGATGCCGCCCTTCTGCATGAAGTCGGGCAGGAAGAAGACCGCTGCCCAGCCCATCGCGATGTAGCAGGGCGTGTAGAGCCAGCGCGGGGCGCCGACCCAGAAGACCCGGAACGCTATCCCCGCAATGGCCGCCACCCAGACCGCCCACAGCAGCGCCTGCCCGCGGCCGCCCGGGATGAGCAGGATCGTGAACGGGGTGTAGGTGCCCGCGATGATCAGGAAGATGTTCGCGTGGTCGAGGCGCCGCAGCACCGCCGTGACCCGCGGGCTCCAGTTGCCCCGGTGGTAGAGCGCGCTGACGCCGAAGAGCAGGCAGGCGGTCAGCGTGTATACGGCACACGCGATACGGCCGCGCGTGCTGTCGGCGAGCGCGGTCAGGAAGACCCCGGAGATGAGTGCGGCCGGGAACATCACGGCGTGCAGCCAGCCGCGCAGCCGCGGCTTGACCGGTATCGGCAGGTGCAGCGAGCGCGAGCCTCGGCGTGGCGCGGATGGGGCGGAGTCGTCGGACGCGGCGTCGGGTACGGCGTCGGGCGCGGCGGCAGTCATGGCCCACATGCTACCTACGGGACCGTAAGTTACGCGCAAGTATCAAGTGGTGATGCTCACCAGGATGCCCCCTGGACAGAACTCTCGTAGGGTCGGATGATCATATGAGTGCGGTCGGCACCGGATGAGCGGTCACGAAGTATCCGGGTCGCAGCCCCCACGGGGCAACTACCTACATAACGGACTTTCCCTGCCGCGGCAGGGGACCCCGGGTCCGGGGTGTCCATTCCAACCCTCAACTCTGTCGCCGGGCAGCGCGGTCCCGGCGCGGAACGGAGCGATCGTGGCGCGCAGCAATGCGGCTCCCAAGCCCCCCACCAACCATCAGGAACTGGTCTCCTGGGTCGACGAGATCGTCGACCTCACCCAGCCCGACGAGGTTGTCTGGTGCGACGGGTCCGAGGCCGAGTACGAGCGCCTGTGCGAGGTGCTCGTCGCCAAGGGCACGTTCAGGAAGCTCGACCCGATCAAACGCCCCAACTCGTACTACGCCGCCTCGGACCCGACCGACGTGGCACGTGTGGAGGACCGCACGTTCATCTGCTCCGAGAAGGAGGAGGACGCGGGCCCCACGAACCACTGGAAGCACCCCGACGAGATGCGCGAGATCTTCGCGGGGCAGGAAGGTATCTTCCGGGGCTCGATGCGCGGCCGGACGATGTACGTCGTGCCGTTCTGCATGGGGCCGCTCGGCTCGTCGCTGTCCGCCATCGGCGTCGAGATAACCGACTCCGCCTACGTCGCCACGGCCATGCGCACCATGACCCGCATGGGCCAGGCCGTCCTCGACGAGCTGGGCGAGGACGGGTTCTTCGTCAAGGCCGTCCACTCCGTCGGCGCCCCGCTCGAGCCGGGCCAGGCCGACGTGCCGTGGCCCTGCAACAGCACCAAGTACATCTCGCACTTCCCCGAGTCCCGCGAGATCTGGTCGTACGGCTCCGGCTACGGCGGCAACGCGCTGCTCGGCAAGAAGTGCTACGCGCTGCGCATCGCGTCCGTCATGGCCCGCGACGAGGGCTGGCTGGCCGAGCACATGCTGGTCCTGAAGCTGACCCCGCCGCAGGGCGAGCCGAAATACGTGACCGCGGCTTTCCCGTCCGCCTGCGGCAAGACCAACCTCGCCATGCTCGAGCCGACCATCCCCGGCTGGACGGTCGAGACCATCGGCGACGACATCGCCTGGATGCGCTTCGGCGAGGACGGCCGGCTCTACGCGATCAACCCCGAGGCGGGCTTCTTCGGTGTCGCGCCCGGCACCGGCGAGCACACCAACGCCAACGCCATGAAGACCCTGTGGGGCAACTCGGTCTTCACCAACGTCGCGCTGACGGACGACGGCGACGTGTGGTGGGAGGGCATGACCGAGGAGACCCCGGCCCACCTGACGGACTGGAAGGGCAACGACTGGACCCCGGAGAGCGGGACCCCGGCGGCCCACCCCAACGCCCGCTTCACCGTCCCGGCCGCACAGTGCCCGACCATCGCGCCCGAGTGGGAGGACCCGAAGGGCGTGCCGATCTCGGCGATCCTCTTCGGCGGCCGTCGTGCCTCGGCCGTGCCGTTGGTGACCGAGTCGTTCACCTGGCAGCACGGGGTCTTCCTCGGCGCGAACGTCGCGAGCGAGAAGACCGCGGCCGCGGAGGGCAAGGTCGGCGAGCTGCGCCGCGACCCGTTCGCCATGCTGCCGTTCTGCGGCTACAACATGGGCGACTACATGGGCCACTGGGTCAAGGTCGGCAAGCAGGCGGACGCGGACAAGCTCCCGAAGATCTACTACGTGAACTGGTTCCGCAAGGACACCGACGGCCGCTTCGTGTGGCCCGGCTTCGGCGAGAACGGCCGCGTGCTCAAGTGGATCGTGGAGCGGCTCGAGGGGAAGGCCGAGGGCGTCGAGACGCCGATCGGCATCCTGCCGACGAAGGAAGCGCTCGACACCAACGGTCTCGACATCTCGGACACGGACCTCGAGTTCCTGCTGACCGTCGACAAGGACGTCTGGCGGGAGGAGGCCGGACTGGTCCCCGAGCACCTCAACACCTTCGGTGAGCACACCCCGAAGGAGCTGTGGGACGAGTACCGCGCGCTCGTCGACCGCCTCGGCTGACGCCTGGCGGTCGTTCACGGCGGAGGGCGCCCCGGCTGATGCCGGGGCGCCCATGTCCTGGCGTCGGTGGCACCTGGGTCGCGCGCCTCTGCGGCGCGCGGCCCAGGGCCGTCAGTGGGCCGCGGTCAGCGCGGGCGAGGCGGCGGCGGGGGACGCGGCGGCAGGGGACGCGGCGGCAGGGGAGGAGTCGAGGGCCGCGGCGTGGGCGTCCATCCGCTCGGCGGCGAGGATCGCGGCAGCGGTGTCCGCGCGGGACGCGGCGACCACCAGCGCCCGCCCGGCGAGCGCGTGAGCCCGCCGGTGCAGCGCCTCGGTGCGGGCCAGGTCCGCGCCGGACGCCCCGAGCGCGCCGTCCGAGCGCACCGGGCGCGGCGTCCGCCGCAGCCGCGCGACCTGCTCGGATATGCGGTCCGCCGCAGGGGCGAGATCGGGGTCTGCCGAGGCGGAGGCGGCGCGCAGCTCGTCGGTCACGGCCAGCAGTGCGGCCAGGTGCCCGGCGAGCTGGATGTCCAGCTCCTCCTCCCGGGAGCGGTGCGGGTACTCCGGCTCGGCCATGGTGTGGACCGACTTGGTGCGGATCGGTTCGTACATGGTGGCCTCCAGCCAGGTTTAGGAGTCCATCCTAGCTTAGACCATGTCTAAAGTTCAGCTGAGTCGCGATCCGCTGTGGAAAACCTTGTGGCGGGGGGGGGGGGGG
>NZ_JBQQBX010000064.1:0-19823 GCF_052245475.1 Streptomyces sp. 7N604
ATTGCGTTAGGGAAACGCCCGGTTACATTCCGAACCCGGAAGCTAAGCCTTTCAGCGCCGATGGTACTGCAGGGGGGACCCTGTGGGAGAGTAGGACGCCGCCGAACAAACATTGAGCCTCAACCCCTGGATATGGTCCGGGGGTTGAGGCATTTTTGCGTTTAGGCTGCACTCATGCGCTACGACCTGGTGATCTTCGACAACGACGGTGTCCTCGTGGACAGCGAGCCGATATCCAACAGTATTCTCGCCGGGTATCTCACCGAGTTGGGTCACCCCACGACCTACGAGGACTCGCTCCGCGACTACATGGGCGCGGCCATGCACCGTGTCCACGATCTGGTGATGGAGCGCTCCGGGCAGCGGCTGCCCGAGGACTTCGATGCCACCTTCCACGCCAGGATCTTCGATACCTTCCGGCGCGAACTCCGGTCCGTCATCGGGGTTGCCGAGGTGCTGGAGAAACTCGCCGCCGACAACGTGCCGTACTGCGTGGCCTCGTCCGGCAGTCACGAGCGGATCCGGGTCGCCCTGCACAAGACGGGCCTCTACGAGCGTTTCCGCGAGGACCGCATTTTCAGCTCGCAGGACGTCGGCCGGGGAAAACCCGCGCCGGATCTGTTTCTTCACGCGGCCGAGGCCATGAGCGTACCGGCCCACCGCTGCGTGGTGGTGGAGGACAGCCCGCTCGGGGTGCAGGCCGCCCGCGCCGCCGGGATGGACGTCTACGGCTTCACGGCCATGACCGCGCCTGCCAAGCTCGCCACCGCCACCGCGCTCTTCTCGGACATGCGGGAACTCCCGCAGCTCCTCACGTGATTGCGCACCCGATTCCGCGCGTGATCAGCACTACCCAGCGGTAGCCCCGGGCCGTACGCTCCTCGGCCATGGACGCAAAGCTCCGGCACGGCCGGGCGTCGCTGGCGGTCGGATTCTTCGTGCAGGGCGTCTTCTTCGCACTGCTCGTAACCCGGATCCCGGCGATCCAGGACCGCTACCGCGTCAGCGACGCGTTCCTGCCGGTCTTCCTCGCCGCCGTGCCCGTGCTCGCCGGTGCCGGGAGCGTCGCCACCGAGCAGCTGGTCAAGCGGGTACGGCCCGGGGCGGTCCTCCGCTGGGTCCAGCCGGTGGTCTGCCTCGCCCTGCTCGGCGTTGGGGTGGGCCGTGAGCTGTGGCAACTGGCCGCCGCGCTCGCCGTGTTCGGGCTGACCGTCGGTGCGCTGGACGCGTCCATGAACATGCTCGGCGTCAGCCTGCAGCGGGCGTACGGGCGCAGCATCATGCTCGGCTTCCATGCCGCGTACAGCCTCGGTGGGATCATCGGGGCCTCGCTGGCGTGGGGCGGCGCGCACTGGAAGCTCTCGCTGGCCGTGCTGTACGGGCCTGTGGTGGCGGTCCTCGTACCGGCCGTCCTCGTGGCGAGCCGTTGGTACGTCGACCAGGCCGCCCCAGTCGCCCCAGTTGCCCAATCCGCCCTGACAGTTCCAGTCGCCCAATCCGCCCAGCCCGCCCCGGACCACCATCCCGGTCAGCGCCGCCCGCCCACGCTGTCCATGAAGCTGCTGACGCCCCTCTGCCTGGTAATGGCCTGCGCGTACATCGGCGACTCGACCGTGGCGAACTGGAGCGCCAAGTACCTCCAGGACGTGCTCGGCAGCTCCGAGCAGCTCGCCACCGTCCCGTACAACGTCTACATGGTGACGACCCTTCTCGGGCGGGCCGTCGGGGATCTGGGCGTGCGGCGGTTCGGGGCGGTCGCGGTCGTGCGGGCCGGGACCGTGACTGCGGCGGCCGGCTTCGCGGTCGTCGCCGCGGCCCCCGGCGCGTGGGTGGGGATGCTCGGATTCACCCTGCTCGGCTTCGGCCTCTGCGTGATCGTTCCGCAGACCTTCGCCGCCGCCGGACGCCTCTTCCCAGGAGCGTCCGACGCCGCCGTCGCGCGGCTCAACATCTTCAACTACGTCGGCTTTCTCGTCGGCTCGCCCCTGGTCGGCGCCCTCGGGGACCTGTGGGGTTACCGCGGCGCGATGCTCGTACCGATGGCGCTGGTGCTGGTGACACTCCTGTACGCCCGATCGTTCGGAGCTGAACCAACCCGATACGGTGGCGGATATGAGCGGCCGCACACAGCTGATGTGGGATGAGGCAGTAACGGGCTATGACTTCGGGCCCGGACATCCGATGGATCCGGTGCGCCTGGCGCTGACGATGCGCCTGGCCGAGGCGTTCGGGCTGGATCGCGCGGTGGAGGTGGTGGCCGCCAAGTCGGCCGGGGACTCCACGCTGCGGCTCGTACACCGCTCGGACTACATCGACGCCGTACGGCGGGTGTCCGCCGCCCCGAAGACCGCCGACGGCTCGTACGGGCTCGGCACGGAGGACGACCCGGCCTTCGCCGGGATGCACGAGGCATCTGCCTTGATCGCCGGACAGTCGGTGGGCGCGGCGGAGGCGGTGTGGCGCGGGGAGGCGCAGCACGCCGTGAACTTCGCGGGCGGGCTGCATCACGCCATGCCGGGCAGCGCCTCGGGCTTCTGTATCTACAACGACGCGTCGCTGGCCGTGGCCCGGCTGCTGGAGCTGGGTGCGGAGCGGGTCGCGTACGTGGACGTGGACGTGCACCACGGGGACGGGGTGCAGACGGCCTTCTGGGACGACCCGCGCGTGGTGACGATCTCGATGCACGAGCATCCGCGGACGCTGTTCCCGCAGACGGGGTGGGCAGAGGAGACCGGCGGGCCGGGCGCGGAGGGGAGCGCGGTGAATCTGCCGCTGCCGGCCGGGACGGGGGACGAAGGTTGGCTGCGGGCCTTTCACGCGGTGGTGCCCGAGCTGTTGGCCGCCTTCAGACCGCAGGTCCTGGTCACGCAGCACGGCGCGGATACGCACTTCGAGGACCCGCTCGCGCACCTGGCGGTGAGCCTGGACGCGCAGCGGGCGGTGGCGGAGTCGTGCCACCGGCTGGCCCACGAGCATGCCGAGGGGCGCTGGGTGGCGCTGGGCGGGGGCGGCTACGCGATCGTGGACGTCGTGCCGCGGTCGTGGACGCATCTGGTGGGGATCGCTGCGGGGCGGCCGATCCCGCCGGAGTCCCTCGTGCCGGAGGAGTGGCTGCACCACGTGTACGCGCGGACGCGGCAGACGGGGCCGGGGCGGATGACGGACGGGCGCCCGGCGACGTGGCGAGACTGGGACGAGACGGGGTACGACCCGGCCGACCGCCTGGACCAGGCGATCCGCGCAACCCGCATGGCAGCCTTCCCGGCCCACGGCCTCATGCCATAACGCCTCCGGCGAGAGCTGGCCACGAACTCGCGAGCCCTGCGGCGCCGCCCACCGCGCGGCGGCGCGGCCCGCACCGCGAGCGTCTACGCCACCGCGGCGCGGCGTCGGGGTCCCGCCAGCGCTGCTGCGCAAGAGCCCGCCCCCGTGCGGGCGGCCAGGCACGCGCGTGGCGTCTACGCCCCGCGGCGCGGGGCGGGGCTGCCCGCGTTGCGGCAAGAGCCTGCCCCCGCGCGGCGGCTACGCACCGGCGCTGCGGCGAACCCGCACCACCGCGGTCCGCACCCGTGCGGCGGCGTGGGGCTCGCTTTCGCACGGCGTCTACGCATCCGCGGACGGCGCCGGGGGCCGCCCGCGCTGTGGCAAGAGCCCTACCTGCGTTGCGGCTACGCACCCGCGCTGCGGCGAGAGCCCGCACCGCCGCAGTGAAAGGGCCCTCCTCGCGCGGTGGCCGCGCACCCCCCGCGGCGTCTACGCACCCGCGACATGGCGGCCCGCCCGGGGCGGCGGCGAGTGGGCCGCACCCAGTGGCGGCCACGTACCCCCCCCGACGCCCACCCGCCCAGTCGCCATTCGCCGCCCCGAGGTTGCGGGGGATTACGCCAACCGTGGGGCGTATTCCCGATCGCCGGTCGGGAGGTGGAGACATGGGTCAGCATCGGGAGCGTGTTGAGTGCTGGAGTGTTACGTGCGCATCTGGTGGCGGCCCGGCTGGCGGGGACTGTGACCACCTCCCGGGAGGAGAGCCTGCGCAGCTATCGGCTCTTCGCCGCCCGGGATCCGCGCGTGCTGCTCGGCCTCGACCCCGAGCGGTTGTGGGGAGAGCCGGAGCTGCTGCGGCTGATGGCCGACCGGTGCGGTGTCTCCGACGATCCGCGTCACGTATCGGGCCCGGATGTGATCGATCCCGACCGTACGCTGGCCGCGCTCGATGCCTTCGCCGACCGGCTCGCCGCCGCCGCGGCCGCCCGCGCGCCCGTGTTGCTCGGCACCGGCCACCCCCACCGGCTCCTGGGCTTCTACGCTTCTTTGGCCGCTGCCCTGTCGGCGGCAGGATGTGATGTCCTCACACCAGCGCATGGTCGACGTGTCGACATAACGACCCGGTTCGGCGTACGCACGTACAACCTCGACTACGTACGGGGAGTCGCGTTGGTGCGGGAACCGGGCGCGCGGGGCTCGGGCAGTGACTCCGGCGCACACACCCACTCACCGCTCCCGGTCAGGGCCGCGCTCGCCGCCGCGGCCGACGCGTGCGACACCCTGCCCGCACTCGTCGTCGGGGACCACGGATGGGTCTGCGGGGCAGGTCAGCTGGGGATCGAGGCCATCGGGCTCGCCGACACGGACGATCCCGCGCTCTTCGTCGGCGAGGCCGAGGGGCGGGTGTCGGTCGCCGTTCCGGTCGATGACGCTGTGCGGTCCGCTTACTACCAGCCGCTTACGCGCTATGTACTCAATCGGGCGTGTCTGTCATAGTAGGCGGCCGATGGCTACTCCTCTTCCCCACTTGCATCACACGCCCCTACTCTGGGGAGGAGCGCACAGCGACGAGGAGTCACCGGAGGGGAAGCCGGTGCCCGTCATGTGCGGAAGGTTCAGGTGTGTCATGGCTGCAGACGAGAGGCCTCTGAACGAGGTTCAGTTCCTGACTGTGGCGGAAGTAGCCACGGTGATGCGCGTGTCCAAGATGACCGTGTACCGCTTGGTGCACAGCGGTCATCTGCCTGCGATCAGGGTGGGGAGGTCCTTCCGGGTTCCGGAGCAGGCGGTGCACGACTATCTCCGCGAGTCCTACGTGGGGGTGGAGACCGCCTGACGACGCCCCTCGGATTACGTTCCTTCCTTGGTGCCGGGTAGGCTGGCCCGCCGTAGGTAGTGTGGGCTCGGACGCCCCGCACCGAGTGATTCGAAGTGAGCGAGGGTAGTCGTGGGCTCTGTTATCAAGAAGCGGCGTAAGCGGATGGCGAAGAAAAAGCACCGCAAGCTGCTCAAGCGCACCCGTGTCCAGCGTCGCAACAAGAAGTAAGAGAAGTAAGCGACAGCTGAGCGTGATCCGCCCTCCCACCCTCCGCGGTGGGAGGGCGGCGTCGTTATCCGGCGGTCATTCCGGTGTTCTGCCGCCGGCGCCGGTGTCCGGCGACCGGCTGGAAAAGTAGCTGTATGCATCCTGTGGTCACCACAGTGCAACATCCACCCGATACGGTGACCGCACGGGAATAAACCCGGGAGCCGTCCGAGGCGTGGGAAGGAAGGCGCTGATCTTGGGCAAAGTCGTGCTCGTCACCGGTGTCGCGCGGCAGCTCGGGGGCCGTTTCGTACGGCGTATCCAGCGCGAGCCGGAGGTCGACCGGGTCATCGGCGTGGACGCCGTACGGCCCGAGCACCACCTCGGCGGGGCCGTGTTCGTGCAGGCCGACATCCGGCAGCCGACCATCGCCAAGGTCCTCGCGGAGCACGCGGTGGACACAGTGGTTCACATGGATGTCACCGGCACCCCCCTGGGCACCCGCGGCAGCCGCAGCACCATCAAGGAGACCAACGTCATCGGCACCATGCAGCTGCTCGGTGCGTGCCAGAAGGCGCCCTCCGTCACGCGGCTCGTGGTCAAGTCCAGCACCAGCGTGTACGGCTCCGCGCCCCGCGATCCGGCCGTCTTCACCGAGACGACCCCGCCCAAGTCGCTGCCCAGCGGCGGCTTCGCGAAGGACGCCGTCGAGGTCGAGGGATACGTCAGGGGCTTCGCGCGCCGCCGCCCCGACGTGGCCGTCTGCGTGCTGCGCTTCGCCAACATCCTCGGGCCCTGCGCCGACTCCCCGCTCGTCGACTACTTCTCGCTCCCCGTCCTGCCGACCGTCTTCGGCTACGACCCGCGGCTGCAGTTCGTGCACGAGGACGACGTGATGGAAGTGCTGCGGATCGCCTCCTTCGAGGCCCGCCGTGGCACCCTCAACAGCGGCACCTTCAACATTGCGGGCGACGGCGTGCTGTTGCTCTCGCAGACCGCCAGGCGGCTCGGCCGCCCCACCGTGCCGGTGCTGCTGCCCGCGGTCACCTGGCTCGGCTCGGCGCTGCGCTCGGTCGGCATGACCGACTTCTCGCCCGAGCAGATCCGCCTGCTCACGCACGGCCGCGTCGTGCAGACCACGCAGATGCGCGAGACCCTTGGCTTCGAGCCCCGATACACGACGGCGGAGGCCTTCGCCGACTTCGCGTGCAGCCGTGGACCCGGACTGCTCCCGCCCGAGACTCTCGCCCGTACCGTCGACCGGCTCGCGGACCTCGTGCCCGCGGCCTCCAGTGAGGAGCGCACCTGACATGGCCGATGCCAAGGTCATCCCGTTCGGTGATGGGGAGCGGCGCGCCAGTGGCGGGAAAGCGGCCAAGCCCAAGTCGAAGGTGAACGGGCGCAGGGCGGGACAGCTGGCCCCGGTACCCGAGCAGGGGCCCACGCCGGAGGCGGAGGAGCCGGGGGTGCCAGGGGCGCCCGGAGAGCCACAGGAAGCCGCCAGAGCCCCGCGTACGGACGGTGGCTTGGAGCGGCGGCTGGCCCACGGGCTGTCGTTCCTGCGGCGCCGGGTGACGGGGGAGTACGAGGTCGACGACTTCGGCTACGACCAGGAGCTCACCGACCAGGTCCTGATGTCCCTGCTGCGCCCGGTCTACGACAAGTACTTCCGGGTGGATGTGAAGGGCGTCGAGAACATCCCGGACAGCGGTGGCGCGCTGATCGTTGCCAACCACTCCGGCACGCTGCCCCTGGACGGGCTGATGCTCCAGGTCGCGGTGCACGACCACCACCCGGCCGGCCGTCATCTGCGGCTGCTGGCCGCCGACCTCGTCTTCATGCTGCCGGTCGTCAACGAGCTGGCGCGCAAGGCCGGTCACACGCTGGCGTGTGCGGACGATGCAGAGCGGCTGCTGGAGCGCGGTGAGGTGGTCGGGGTGATGCCGGAGGGCTTCAAGGGCATCGGGAAGCCCTTCTCGGAGCGGTACAAGCTGCAGCGCTTCGGCCGGGGCGGGTTCGTCTCGACGGCGCTGCAGGCCGGGGCGCCGATCGTGCCCTGCTCGATCGTCGGGGCGGAGGAGATCTACCCGATGATCGGGAACGCGAGGACCCTCGCCCGGCTGCTCGGCTTCCCGTACTTCCCGATCACGCCGACCTTTCCCTGGCTGGGGCCGCTCGGGGCGGTTCCGCTGCCGACGAAGTGGACGATCCAGTTCGGTGAGCCGATCTCCACCGACGGCTATCCGCCGGAGGCGGCCGAGGACCCGATGCTCATGTTCAACCTCACGGACCAGGTGCGAGAAACGATTCAGCACACGCTCTACAAGCTGCTGGTGCAGCGGCGGTCCGTGTTCTTCTGAGCGATCCGCGCTCTCCGTGGCCGGACGCGCGAGCCCGGGCTCATGGGCCCGGACGCAGCAACGGCGCTTGGTCTTCCGATCGGAAGACCAAGCGCCGTTGCCGTGGGAAGCAAGGCCGCCCGGGACGGGCCTACTTGGGGTCGTCTCCGTCGATGCCCAGGCCCGGGAGCAGGCCGGGCAGCAGTGGCGGAATCGTGATGTCCGGCTTCGCCGGGCTGCCGGCGCTGCTGCTGTTCCCGCCCGGGAGCGACGGACTCTGGTCCTGCGGCGGTTCGAGGATCTCGCCGGCCCCGCCGATCAACCGCTCCTCCAGCGCCTGCGATTCGCTCGGCCGCGGCGTGCTCTGCCCGCCGTCCCGCCGCTCCGGCAGGGTGCTCGAGGCCGGCGCGGACCGCCGGGACGTGCCCTTGGAGTCGCCCGGGCTCGAGGAGCCGCCGGCGCGGGAGGGGTCCCTGCTGCCCGGCGCGATGGGCAGCAGCGACTTCAGCGGACCGACCTCCTGGTCTATGGCGTCGAAGACCGACGTCACCTCGTCACTCACATCGGTGAGTTGGACCGGGAGCCGGTCGCGCAGCTCGCTCCAGCCCCGGCGGTTGGACGTCGAGAACGACTCGAGAGCCTGGATGGGGCCGAGCGAGCCGTCGCGCGCGTACGCCGCGGACAGCAGGCGGTGGCCCTCGGAGGCGTCGTGCCGCATCCCGAAGAGGGCTCTTCGGACCTCGCCGATCGACTCGCGGTCGAGGTCGCCGGAGCGGCTGCGCTCCATGAGCCTGCGCGCCTCGTGCATCCGCGTGGAGGCCTGGTCGAGGTAGATCTCGCCGCGGTCGGAGTCGTCGTCCGCCATGCCGAGCTTCAGGTCCTCCATGCCGCGCTTCAGCCCGTAGAGCGAGTCGCCGGGCAGCGCGTCGGAGCTGGCCGCCGCGACGCCGCTCAACGCCCCTGCCGCGACGCCGACCGTGAGCCCGCCGGCGGCGATGCCCTTGGACCAGCGGGACCGCGGCCGGAGCTTATGGAGCGGGCTCGCCCGGTGGGCGCCCCTCCGGCGCTGCTCGGGCACCCGCGGGCCGTCGGGCTCGGAGCCGTCGGCGAGCATCGCCTCCATGGCGGCGACCAGTTGGGCACGCTGGACGGTCTTGACGTCGGGGTCCAGCTCCGGCCTCTTGATCCCGGCGAGCTCGCTCGCCAAGGCCACCAGCCGTCCCTGCTCGTCCGCCGCCGCCGGAGCGCCGGTCTGCTCGGGCGTCCGGCCCTGGGGAGCCCGCTGCTCCTCCAGGGCCTGGGCGAAGGCGTTCGCCCGCCGGTGCGCCGATACGTTCGCGATCACGGGCGGCACCTCCTCTCGTCGTCACCTGCAACTCCCTGGCACGGATGGAAGGTTGCATACCTTGAACGCAACCACTCGATCGAGTGACGCGAACTGGACAGCATGCGACCACAGGGAGCCTGCCAACCCGGACAACGAGCGGTGATGCAGCCGGGTTACGCGGTCACGATGATCTGACCGCTGGGTCATCTGGAGGTCACCGTATGTGTTGTCGTCCGTGGAGGCGTTTTCTGTCCGTGGGGGATGTGCGGGAGGTCCGTCGGGTCAGCGGGCGTCTTCCGGCAGCAGCCGGGCCAGCGTGCGGACGGCCCGGTACTGGAGGGTCTTGATGGCGCCCTCGTTCTTGCCCATCACGCGGGCCGTCTCGGCGACCGACAGGCCCTGGAGGAAGCGCAGTGTCACGCACTCCTGCTGCTGCGGGTTGAGCTTGCGGACGGCCTCCAGCAGGGCCGCGTTGGACAGGGATTCGAGGACGGACTCCTCCGGGCTCCGCTCCACCTCGTTCGCATCGAGCATCTCGCCGGTCGTGACCTCGAGGCGGAAGCGGCTGGACTTGAAGTGGTCGGCGACGAGGTTGCGGGCGATCGTCACGAGCCAGGCGCCGAAGTCGCGGCCCTGCCAGGTGAAGGTGCCGATGCGGCGCAGGGCGCGCAGGAACGTCTCGCTCGTGAGGTCCTCGGCCGTGGCTTTGCCGCCGACCCGGTAATAGATGTACCGGTACACCGTGTCGGCGTACTGGTCATACAGACGGCCGAAGGCGTCGGTCTCACCCGCCTGGGCGCGCTCGACCAGGTCCATCATGCGGCGGCTGTCGCTGTCGGCGGCGGGGCGGCGGGCGGTGGTGGCGCCCGTGGCGCGGGTACGTCTGCCGACTGCGGCAGTGCTCTCGGCCAGGGCGTAGGCAGGGCCGGCAGCAGGACCGCCGGCAGGGACAGGCGCGGCGAAGGCGGGGACGGCGTACGCGGTGGGGACGATGCCGCGCATGTGGTCGGCGACCGTCGCGCGGAGCGTAGCCAGGCCCGAGGCGTCAACCCCGACGTGTGGGTACACGGGACTCCCAGAGGCAGAGCTTCCATCACGTGCAGTGCGGGACCGTTCACCCGTCGTAGGGACGTGTGGGTACCGGTATGCGTCTGAGGAGAATAACGCTTCGTACAGGCTGCGCTACGCCGAGTTGCTCAAATCGCCGGATCGGAACGCTCTGTTGCGGAATCATGACCGATCGAATATCGAACACGCGATAGATAATGATCGGAATTATGCTCGAGTCGCCCGAGTCGCGTTCATCTTGTGGCGGCGCGGCCGCATTGGGACTGGCGGGAGGCCAGAGGGGGTAAGAAGGCCGGATTGGCCGCGCGTCGCTACGCGCCGTCCGGGCCCTGTGGCGTACGCATCCCATGACGCGCACGGGGACACATCCGGTTCCCGCACGATTCCCGCAACGCGCGCGCGGCGCATGCGTCCCGCGCGCGTCGCGACCCCACGCGGCAGCAGCGCCTTCTCCCCTCACCCGCCCCTTCCCGAAGTGCGGCTCCGCCCCGGACGCCCCGGGCAGAGGTGCACCCCTGACGGAGGCGGAGCGGGATGGGGACTCCACCCCGGCCCCTGAAGGCCGCAAGGGGCGGCCCTTGGCGAAGGGCCGGGCGCCTTCGCCCGCGGTCGCCGTTGTCGCCGCTGTCGCCGTTGGGGGTAGCCCCGTCAGGGGCGCGTGCCCTTTTCGGCCGCCGGAAGGCTGCGCGGGAATTCCGGGACCAGGGCCCGGGGAGAGCCGGCCCTGACGTTGGGCAGGGCCGGGGCTAGCGGCGGCGGCGCTGGAGGGCTACTGCGGCGGCTGCGCCGCCCGCGAGGGCGCCGACGCCGGCGGCCGCCGGGAGGCCGACCTTGGCCGCCTTGCGGCCCGTCCGGTAGTCGCGCAGCCGCCAGCCGCGCTCGCGCGCGTGCTTGCGCAGCCGGCTGTCCGGGTTGATGGCGTACGGGTGCCCGACGATCGAGAGCATCGGGATGTCGTTGGCCGAGTCGCTGTACGCGGCGCAGCGCGACAGGTCCAGGCCCTCGGCCGCCGCCAGGGCCCGTACGGCCTCGGCCTTCGCGGGCCCGTGCAGCACCTCGCCGACCAGCCGCCCGGTGTAGATGCCGTTCACGGACTCGGCGACGGTGCCGAGGGCACCGGTCAGGCCGAGCCGCCGGGCGATGATCGTCGCGGTCTCCACCGGGGCGGCGGTGACCAGCCAGACCTTCTGGCCCGCGTCGAGGTGGGCCTGGGCCAGCGCGCGCGTGCCGGGCCAGATGCGCTCGGCCATGTACTCGTCGTAGATCTCCTCGCCCATCTCCATGAGCTCGGAGACGCGGTGACCCTTCACGATGGACAGCGCGCTGTTGCGGGCGTCCTCCATATGGGCCGGGTCCTCGACGCCGGCCATCCGGAACCACGCCTGCTGCCAGGCGAAGCGGGCGAGTTCGCGCTTCTGGAAGAACTTGCGCTTGTAGAGGCCGCGGCCGAAGTGGAAGAGCGCGGCGCCCTGCATGACCGTGTTGTCGAGGTCGAAGAATGCGGCCGCCAACTGGTCGCCGGTCACCGGGAATTCCGGTTCGGCAGGCGCCTTGCCGGCCTCGCCCTCGACCCCGGTCCGGAGGTCGATCTCCTGCGACGTCTTACGGGCTGCCTCGGCGGCGGCCTCGCCTGCCAGCACGCTGCGTGCGGTGGCGGAGCGCCTTCTGTGGTTGAGCCATCCCAGTACGGACATGACGTGAGCATAGCCAGGCCGTCCGGTCAAACCGGAGTCGGGAGGATTCGGGCGCGTGAACTTCACACGGCGCGCTTGTTACCGCGCGCGGGTCACAGCGCCCGGCCCGTCGCGCGCGTGGCGCTGCTCCGCCCGCCTGCCCGCCCCCCGGGCGCGCCGGAGGCCTCCGCAGGCCGCCGCCCGCCGGATCCCATCGCCGGGTCCCTCAGTCCGCGCCCAGGGCCTTCCTCAGTCGCTGCGGGTCCACCCGCCAGAAGTCGTGCTGCGCCCCGTCGACAAGGACGACCGGAATCTGCTCCCAGTACTTGCGGTGCAGCTCGGCGTCCTGGGTGATGTCCTTCTCCTCCCAGGCCGCGCCCAGCTCCTGGCAGACCGCGACGATCACCTTCCGCGCGTCGTCGCACAGGTGGCAGCCGGGCTTGCCGATCAGCGTGACGGTGCTGTCGGCGGGATTCCTGCGGGAGGTACGGGGCAGCAGTGGGCTCATGACTCCGGGCTCATGACTCGATTACCATCAGGGGCGCTTTTGGGGTTGTCCGGGGGCAAAGTCGTAAGGAGAGTGTGCGCGTGCCCCCGTCGGCGGCTCAACGGATCCGTCCCGCGAGTGGTTCCGCGATCATGTCATCGAACCGCGTGACCCCGGTCACTTTGGTCGGACAAAGCGGACACCATCTTTGTGCACGCGTTCACAAAGACATAGCCTGCTGTCGACGGGGCGGTCGTGGGACGTGTGACCGCCTGCAGCCCCGCTCTACCCGCAGGAGCACCGTGGCAACTGGCCGAACACACCGACCGGCGACCCGCAGCCGAGGGATTCCCGAGGCCACCGTCGCCCGGCTTCCGCTGTATCTGCGCGCACTGACCGCGCTCTCCGAGCGCTCGGTCCCCACGGTCTCCTCCGAGGAGCTCGCCGCAGCCGCCGGGGTGAACTCCGCCAAGCTGCGCAAGGACTTCTCCTACCTCGGCTCGTACGGGACGCGTGGCGTCGGCTACGACGTCGAGTACCTCGTGTACCAGATCTCCCGCGAGCTCGGCCTGACCCAGGACTGGCCGGTCGTGATCGTCGGAATCGGTAACCTCGGCGCCGCGCTCGCCAACTACGGGGGCTTCGCCTCCCGCGGCTTCCGGGTCGCCGCGCTGATCGACGCCGACCCAACGATGACCGGCAAGCCGGTCGCGGGCCTGCCCGTCCGGCACACCGACGACCTGGAATCGATCATCAACGACAACGGCGTGTCCATCGGGGTCATCGCGACCCCGGCGGGCGCCGCCCAGCAGGTCTGCGACCGGCTCGTCGCCGCCGGTGTGACCTCGATCCTCAACTTCGCGCCCACCGTGCTCTCCGTGCCCGACGGCGTGGACGTACGCAAGGTCGACCTGTCGATCGAACTCCAGATCCTCGCCTTCCACGAGCAGCGGAAGGCCGGGGAGGAGGGCGCCGCCGAGCTGCCCGAGCCGGCGGCCGGGGCGACGGCGGCCGGGGCCGCGGTCACGCCTCCGCCGTCCGTCCGGGCGAGCGCCGACGGCGGCAGAAAGGGACCCGACGGGGACGTGCCCGCCGTGATGCCAGCATGAGTCTTCTGGTCGTCGGACTGAGCCACCGCAGCGCCCCGGTGAGCGTGCTGGAGCGGGCCTCCCTCGCCGCCGAGTCGCAGGGCAAGCTGCTGCAGGACGCGCTCGCCGCGGAGCCCGCCGCCGAGGCCGCGGTGCTCGCCACCTGCAACCGCATCGAGCTGTACGCGGATGTGGACAAGTTCCACGCCGGTGTCGCCGAGCTGTCCACGCTGCTGTCCGTGCACAGCGGTGTCTGCCTCGAGGAGCTCACCCCGTACCTCTACGTCCACTACGAGGACCGGGCCGTCCACCACCTCTTCTCGGTGGCCTGCGGCCTGGACTCGATGGTCGTCGGTGAGGGCCAGATCCTCGGCCAGATCAAGGACGCGCTGGCGCTCGGGCAGGAGCTGCACACCGCGGGCCGGCTGCTCAACGACCTCTTCCAGCAGGCGCTGCGGGTCGGCAAGCGGGCGCACAGCGAGACCGGCATCGACCGCGCCGGGCAGTCGCTCGTCACGTTCGGCCTCGAGCAACTCGCCGACGGCGGCCCCGTCGAGGAGTGGGCCGCGGGCAAGCGCGCCCTCGTCATCGGCGCGGGTTCCATGTCGTCGCTCGCCGCAACGACGCTCGCGCGCGCCGGTGTGGCCGAACTGGTGATCGCCAACAGGACGGTGGACCGCGCAGAGCGGCTCGCCACGGCCCTCGCCACCGGCCAGCTCGCCGCCGGGTCCGGCCCGGTCCTGCGCGGGCGCGCCGTGCCGATGGAGTCCGTCGACGACGAGCTCGCCGGCGCGGACCTGGTCGTCTCCTGTACGGGCGCCACGGGGCTCGTCCTGACGGCCGGTGCCCTGCTGACGGCACTCACGGACGGCCCCGAGCGTGCGGACCGCCCGGAGCGCAGGCTCGACGTGCTCGACCTCGCGATGCCGCGTGACGTCGACGCGGCGGCCCACCGCATCGACCGCGTCCGCCTCGTCGACATCGAGACCCTCGCCGAGGCCTCCGCCGACGCGCCCATGGCGGCCGACGTCGACCGCGTCCGCGCCATCGTGTCGGAGGAGGTCGGGGCCTTCGGCGCCGCTCAGCGTGCCGCCCACATCACCCCCACCGTGGTCGCCCTGCGCACCATGGCCGCCGATGTCGTCGCCAGTGAGATCGCCCGGCTCGACGGCCGCCTCCCCGACCTGGACGACAAGCAGCGCGCCGAGATCGCCCAGACCGTGCGCCGCGTCGTCGACAAGCTCCTGCACGCGCCCACGGTGCGGGTCAAGGAGCTCGCGGGCGAGCCCGGCGGCGCCGGGTACGCCGACGCGCTGCGGGAACTCTTCGACCTCGACCCGCAGGCGGTCGCCGCCGTCAGCCGGGCCGACAGCTCCACCACGAACGACCCGAATCGAGGGCGCTCATGAGCACCACAGAGCCACTTCGTCTCGGCACCCGGCGCAGCAGGCTCGCCCTCGCCCAGTCCGGACGCATCGCCGACGCCGTGCGCGAACTGACTGGCCGCCCCGTCGAGCTGGTCGAGATCAGCACGTACGGCGACACCTCCCGCGAGGCCCTCGCGAAGATCGGCGGCAGCGGTGTCTTCGTCACCGCGCTGCGCGACGCACTGCTCCGCGGCGAGGTCGACTTCGCCGTGCACTCCCTCAAGGACCTGCCGACCACCCAGCCCGAGGAGCTGATCCTCGCGGCGGTGCCGGAGCGCGAGGATCCGCGCGACGCCCTCGTCGCCCGCGACGGCCTCACCTTCGAGCAGCTCCCCGCCGGATCGCGTATCGGCACCGGCGCGCCGCGCCGCATGGCGCAGCTCAACGCCTGGGCCCGCAGCCTCGGCCGCGACATCGAGACCGTGCCGATCCGCGGCAATGTCGACACCCGCATCGGATACGTGCGCTCCGGCGAGCTGGACGCCGTGGTCCTGGCCGCCGCGGGCCTGACCCGTATCGGCCGCATCGACGAGGCGACCCAGAAGCTGCCCGTCGACACCGTGCTGCCTGCCCCCGGCCAGGGGGCCCTGGCGGTCGAATGCGCCGCGTCCAGCGCGGACCTCGCAGCCCGTCTCGCCGAGCTCGACGACCCGCACACCCGGGCCGCCGTGACCGCCGAGCGTTCCCTGCTCGCCGCCCTGGAGGCCGGCTGCAGCGCACCCGTGGGCGCGCTGGCCGACCTTCTGGCCGACGGGCAGGTTGTCACCGAAATGCGCCTGCGCGGCGCCGTCGGCACGACCGACGGCGCCACGCTGGTGCAGCTGTCCACCACCGGTCCCGTACCCGTGTCTCACGACGACGCCCTTGCTCTCGGCCGCGAACTGGCCGCCGAGATGCTCGCCAAGGGTGCGGCCGGTCTTATGGGGGAGCGAGCACTTTGAGCCCCACCGCCGCAAATCTTGCAAGAGCACCACACGCTGCTCTCGGTCACGTCACCTTCCTCGGTGCCGGACCCGGAGATCCGGGACTGCTGACGCTACGCGCCGTCGAGGCGCTGGCCCGCGCGGACGTCCTGGTCGCCGATCCTCAGGTGCTGGATGTGGTGAGCAAGCACGCGAGGGCAGGCGCGGACATCCCGCAGCCGGAGCATGACGAGCCGTCACCCTCCGCGGCACAGCCCGCCCTGCGAGACGCGGCCAATCTTGTCATGGCGGCCGCGCGGGGCGGCAAGCGGGTGGTGCGTGCGGTCGCGGGCGACCCCGGCATGGACGGCGACACCGGTCAGGAGATGCTGGCGTGCGCCGCCGAGGGCATCCCGTTCGAGGTGGTGCCCGGGGTGGCCACGGCCGTGGGCGTGCCCGCGTACGCCGGTGTGCCGCTGCGGTCCTCCGAGGGCGCCGACGTCCGCTTCATCGACGCCCGTACGGCCTCCGAACGCTGCTGGACCGAGACCGGGGCCAGCGACGCGACCGTCGTCGTCACCACCACCCTCGACTCGGTCGGTACGGCCGCGGGCGAGCTGGTCGCGGCCGGGCGCAAGCCGGACACGCCGCTGACCGTCACCGTCGCCGGTACGACCACCCGCCAGCGCACCTGGACCGCCACCCTCGGCACCATCGCGCAGACCCTCAAGGCCGCCAAGGTGCTGCCCTCGCCCGACGGTGGCCAGCCGGTCATAGCCGTGGTCGGCGAGCGCGGCGCCCCCGCCCGGCGCGACCAGCTCGCGTGGTTCGAGTCCAAGCCGCTCTTCGGCTGGAAGGTCCTCGTGCCGCGCACGAAGGAGCAGGCCGCCTCGCTCTCCGACCAGCTGCGCTCGTACGGTGCCGTCCCCCACGAGGTACCGACGATCGCCGTCGAACCGCCGCGCACCCCGCAGCAGATGGAGCGCGCCGTCAAGGGCCTGGTGACGGGCCGTTACGAGTGGATCGCCTTCACGTCGGTCAACGCGGTGAAGGCGGTCCGCGAGAAGTTCGAGGAGTACGGGCTCGACGCCCGCGCCTTCGCCGGGATCAAGGTCGCGGCGGTCGGCGAGCAGACCGCCAAGGCGCTGGTGGACTTCGGCGTGAAGCCGGATCTCGTACCGAGCGGGGAACAGTCCGCCGCCGGGCTGCTGGAGGACTGGCCGCCGTACGACCCGGTCTTCGACCCGATCGACCGCGTCTTCCTCCCGCGCGCCGACATCGCGACCGAGACGCTGGTCGCGGGCCTGATCGAGCTGGGCTGGGAGGTGGACGACGTGACCGCCTACCGGACCGTCCGCGCCTCGCCGCCGCCCGCCGAGACCCGCGAGGCGATCAAGGGCGGCGGCTTCGACGCCGTACTGTTCACCTCGTCGAGCACGGTGCGGAACCTGGTGGGCATCGCGGGCAAGCCGCACAACGTCACCATCATCGCCTGCATCGGCCCGGCGACGGCCAAGACGGCGGAGGAGCACGGCCTGCGGGTCGACGTCCTCTCGCCCGAGCCGTCGGTGCACAAGCTCGCCGAGGCCCTTGCGGAGTTCGGCGCGCAGCGCCGCACGGCAGCCGTCGAGGCAGGTGAACACGTCACCCGGCCGAGCGAGCGCCGACCGGGATCGCGCAGGAGGCGCACGTGAGCGTTTACGGAAACTTCCCCGGCGCGCGGCCGCGGCGGCTGCGGACCACCCCAGCCATGCGGCGGATGGTCGCCGAGACCCGGCTGCACCCGGCCGAGCTGATCCTCCCCGCCTTCGTGCGGGAGGGCATCAGCGAGCCGGTGCCGATCTCGTCCATGCCGGGCGTCGTCCAGCACACCCGCAACACGCTGCGGAAGGCCGCGGCCGAGGCGGTCGAGGCGGGCGTCGGCGGCATCATGCTCTTCGGCGTCCCGGAGGAGCAGAAGAAGGACGCGACCGGCTCGCCGGGGACGGACCCGCACGGAATCCTGCAGCTCGCCCTCCAGGACGTACGGGCCGAGGTCGGCGACGAGCTCGTCGTCATGTCCGACCTGTGCCTGGACGAGCACACCGACCACGGCCACTGCGGCGTGCTGGACGCCGAGGGCCGGGTGGACAACGACGCGACGCTGGAGCGGTACGCGGAGATGGCGCGGGTCCAGGCGGACGCGGGCGCCCATGTGGTCGGCCCCAGCGGCATGATGGACGGGCAGGTGCGGGTCATCCGCGAGGCGCTGGACGGCATCGGCCGCCAGGACGTCGGGGTCCTCGCCTATACGGTCAAGTATGCGTCGGCCTTCTACGGCCCCTTCCGCGAGGCGGTGGCCTCGTCCCTCAAGGGCGACCGCAAGACGTACCAGCAGGACCCGGCCAATGCGAGGGAAGCCCTGCGGGAACTGGCGCTTGATCTGGCCGAAGGCGCCGACATGGTGATGGTCAAGCCCGCGCTGCCGTATCTGGATGTGCTGCGGCGGATCGCGGACGAGGTGGACGTGCCGGTCGCCGCGTACCAGATCTCCGGCGAGTACGCGATGGTCGAGGCCGCGGCCGCGCACGGGTGGCTGGAGCGCGACCGCGCCATCATGGAGACGCTGACCTCCGTCCGCCGTGCGGGCGCGGGGCTGATTCTGACCTACTGGGCGACGGAGGTCGCGCAGAAGCTCGGCCGCTGAGCGGGCCGCCCGCGGGGTGGCTCAGCCCGGCTCGACGAGGTGGCTGTCGTGACGGATGTGGAACTTCCGCTGCTCCTCCTCGCTGAGGGCGCCGAGTTCCGGGAGGCCCTCGAAGTAGGCCTCGCGGTCCGCTCCGGGCGCGAACAGGACCAGCATGGACGCGAGATCCCCCGACTCGTTCCGGAAGCCGTGCACCCCGCCCACGGGGACGTGGAGGAAGTCCCCGGAGGTCGCGTCGATCCACTGTTTGCCGTCGAACAGCCGCATCGTTCCGGACAGGATGAAGAACGACTCCGAGACGGTGCGGTGGAAGTGGGGGCCGGCGCCGTAGGGGCCGGGGCCCAAGTCCAGGCGGTAGAACCCGAACTCCCCGCTCGTGGAGGTGCGGGTAGCCAGGTAGCGGAGTGAGTCGCCGTTGTCGGTAATGGCGTCGGACGGGCTGTCGGCGGGCCGGTACGTGGCGGTGATCTGGCCGTCCTCCCCCAGGTAGCGGGGCTCGGGGTAGGTCATGAGGACTCCTTCTCGGTGGTGGTCTTGTCCTGGTATATCCGCGCGTCCGTGCTACATCGAAAGATGTAGCGCGGTTTCATCACCGGCTACGAGGCTCGTCGCGATGCTCGCCGTGACGATGAAGGAAACGACGCGTCTGGGGGAATCTCATGACGGACGCCGCCGGGGCGGCTGTGCCTTCATCGGCTCCATCGCCTGCATCGCCTGCATCGCCTGCATCGGCTTCATCGGCTCCATCCGGAACGGCCACCAGTGCGGGCGGCGGTGCGGCTGAGCTCGCTGAACTTTCTTGGCGCGCCCGGCTATGTATCGACGACGCGCTCGCGGACTTGGTGCGGGAGCACGTCGTCGCTGGCAGGCGGTGGCTGGGCACAGTGCTCCTGCCGCTAGGGTGGGGCGCCGTATCAGGTGGCGGAGTGGTACGATTTCTTGTACCGCTCTGGAAAGGGTGCCGCCCATGTCCATCACCGCCAGCGAGGCACGCAAGAACCTCTTCAAGCTCATCGAGTCAGTCAACGACGACCGCACGCCCGTCGAGATCGTCTCCCGCAAGGGCACGGCTGTCCTCATCTCGCTCGAGGACTACGAAGCGCTGCAGGAGACCGCCTATCTCCTGCGCTCCCCGGCGAACGCCCGTCGCCTTCTCGAGTCGATCGCCGAGGCCGAGAGCGGGAGCGTCGAGCACCATGAGCTCGTGGACGATGAGGCCGGGGACCCCGCAGCGTGAAGCTCTCGTTCACGTCCCGGGGCTGGCAGGACTACACCTACTGGACTGAGACGGACAGGAAGATGACCCGGCGGATCAACCGGCTCATCAACGAGGCACTACGCGATCCGTTCAACGGCATCGGCAAGCCCGAGCCTCTGCGGCAGCAGCTCGCCGGTTATTGGTCCCGGCGGATCGATGACGAACACCGCCTCGTCTACAAGCCCAAGGGCGACGAGCTCATCGTCGTGCAGGCCCGCTACCACTACGAGTAGCAGCTGAACAGCAGCCGGTGGCGGCGCTCCGCTCGGAGCGCCGCC
>NZ_JBQQBX010000065.1:0-19108 GCF_052245475.1 Streptomyces sp. 7N604
GAAGGACCGCTATTCACCCCTCGCCCTCGACGAAGCCCATGATCAGGCCGTGTGACTCGACTCAACGCTTCTCCGGACACCGCCCCCTCCTCATGCAACCGCCTCGCAACGTGTCAGGGAGTTAGCTGGGTCAGCGCCCGAAGACGACTCGGCGAGCCTGATCGGTCAAGAGAGGGGCAGCACGTGTACCGCCATGAGACGAAGAACCTGCGCCCCCGCGATGACTGACGTCCCGCGCGTGGAACTGACGCCTGCGGCCGCTGACCTGGTGCGGCGGCTGCGGGCGGTCCACGGACCGCTGATGTTCCACCAGTCGGGCGGCTGCTGCGACGGCAGCGCGCCCATGTGCTACCCCGCGGGCGAGTTCCGCACCGGCGACTCCGACGTGCTGCTGGCCGAGCTGAGCGTCGACGAGGCCGGCGAACCGGTGCCGTTCTGGATGTCGGCCAGCCAGTACGAGCGCTGGAGCCACACCCGTCTCATCGTCGACGTCGTACCGGGCCGGGGCAGCGGCTTCTCCCTCGAGGCACCGGAGGGTGTGCGCTTCCTGATCCGTTCCCGGGTGCTCTGACGCCGGAAAGGGGGCGCCGGCCGGCCCTGCGGCCACCCGTGCGCCCCGTTTCGTCAGAAGAGCGCGTCGGCGAGGCGCTCGATCTGGTCCGGGTCCGAGGACCAGCAGTACAGCATCACTTCGTCGGCACCGAGACCCGTGTACGCGGTGACTGCGCCGCGGATCTGCTGCTCCGTGGTGAGCAGCCCGTTCACGACGTGGTCGGTGTAATCATTGGATCCGTAGTAGTCGCGGATGTTCTTACGGGCTTCGTCCACGCATCCGTCCGGGCCCAGGGCGGCGTTGACCTGGGCGACGAGACGGGGGCGGCCCGGACGCCCTGCCCTCTGCCAGGACTTCTCCACGTCACGGAAGAGCCGGTCGATCAACTCGGGAGAGAACGCGGCGCCGAGGAAGCCGTCACCCCAGCGTGCGACGCGCTCGATCGCGGCCGGTGCGAAGCCGCCGAACAGCACCTCGGGCCCGCCGGCGCGTACGGGTGCGGGCCCGATCGGCCCGACACCTTCGCCGTAGGGCTCACCGCTCCAGGCGCGCCGCAGGAGGGCCATCTGCTCGTCGAGCCGGCGCCCGCGGCGGTGGACGTCAACTCCCGTGGCCAGATAGTCGTCCTCGCGTCCGCCGAGCCCGATACCAAGGGTGAAACGCCCGCCGGACATGCGGTCGAGTGTGGCGCTCTGCTTGGCGAGCACGGCGGTGTCGCGGACGGGTGCGAGCAGAACTTCGGTCTGCACACGGATCCGCGAGGTGACCCCGGCGACGGCGGCCAGGGTGACCAGCGGTTCGGGGTTGTCGTAGACCACGCGGTCGAGCAGGCCGAGGGTGGTGAAGGGGCCGGAGTCGGCGCGCCGGGCCCAGGTCACCAGCACAGCGGGGTCGTTGATGGGAAGGCCGAGGCCTACATTCATGGGAAAGACACTCCTACGGAAGGGCATACTGAATCGATGCCGCCCCTCCGTCGCTGCGCACGATGCGTGCGAGCGTGTTCCCGTTCTGCGGCGTACTTCTCGGGAAGCGAGTTCTTAGAGTGCGGCCACTCTACAGGGATGCCGGAGCCGCTGTTCGTGGGGATCCACCAACTCGCCCGACTGCCCGGGCCGATGGCCGTCAGGAGAACGGTCCCGGTGCCAGGGGAGGATCAGGGGCGGACGCTGCTGACCACTTCCGCGGTCGCCGCGAGGCCGTCCGACAGGGTCGGGGCGAGGCTGGATCCGGCCAGGCAGAAGCCGAGCAGCATGCAGACCACGGCATGGGTGAACTTCAGTGCACCATTGCGCACGAAGACGATGGTCAGGATCACGAGCAAGAAGACCAGTGAGATCGAAATGGCCATGGCGACGAACCTCCTCGGCCGCGGGCGGACGGTGCGGCGATCGGCCCAAAGTGTGGCGTATCGCGCGCTCCGTCCCGGCCGTTCAGGCTCCGCCGAACGGGTGATTGACTCCCTGTCACCGCCGAGGCTGGTCGTGGGTGCTGAGGAACCGCTCCAGCCCCGCCAGGTCATCGGTGTTGATGTAATCGACACCCGCCGCCAGGAGCTCGTGCCATACGGCCTCGCGGGCCGGGCCGATCGCGTCGGGTGTCGCCCAGAACCGCACGCGCTGACGCTCCGCGTGAGCGGCGGAGACGGTCTCGTGCAGCTTCGCGCGCTCCTCGGCGGGCATCGGGCCCACACCCTGCCAGCTGAAGCTGAGCGTCCAGTTGGTGCTGATGATCGGGATGAAGGACGCCGGGACACCGGTGCCCAGGTCGTCGAGACGGCCGTCGTAGAAGGCGTACCGCAGATGCTGCGCCTCCATGGGGGCGCGGGCGGCCCGGTCACCCGAGATGACGGGCGTCACGGCCCCGGTGCGGACGCGGCCGTCGGCGGCGCAGCTGAGGATGGAGCGGTAGCGGCGCAGCCTGCGGTGGAGTTCGAGGTACGTCGCCTCGCCGGTGTTCTTGATGTCGAGGAGCAGCTGCAGCGGGATCCGGTATCCCTGGTAGACCGAGCCGTGGTTGGCGCGGACTCGGGCGAGCAGCGGCTCGAGGTAGAGCGACTCGAGGGTCCGCTCGGGGGTGAGGTCGTCCAGGTCGTGGCCGACGAGGAGTTGGCCGTCGATCAGCCAGATGTCGGCCTCGACGCTGGTGAAGCGGTGCGCGAGGGCGTCGGCGAGGGGGCGCGGGTGCTCGTAGTCGTTGTGTGCGTGCGCCCGGCGCAGCGGCACCGGGTGGCCGGTGGCGTCTGTCACCGCCCAGGCGTGCGAGGGGGAGGCGAGCGTGCTCGCTACGGCGGCGCCGAGGGACGCGACGACAGTGCGGCGAGTGGGACTGAACACGAGGTCTCCCGGGGGACGTTGCGCGGCGGACGTCGGGGGCGCGCGAGGGGGCGGAGCTACGTCACGTGAGCGAGTACGTGACGTAAGGGAGTATCGGTTCAGCACCGCCGTATCAATCGCGTTCCGCGAAGAGTTGCGTCGACCGACGTCCGTGCGTCGCCTGCCGCTCGACCTGGCGTTCCTTCGTGAACGGGCCTTCCCCGTCATGAAACCGCCGGTCCTTCTCCCCGCAGCTGCGGGGAGAAGGACCGGCGGGTGAAAGGCGCCGCGGCCCCAGTCGCGTCAGGCCCTGGGGGCGGGCAGGTCGGCGAGGTCGGCGAGAGACGACCGGTGGCGACCCGGCGTGCCGAGGGCCAGCTCGTCCGCCTTGGCCCGCTTCAGATAGAGATGCGCCGGATGCTCCCAGGTCATTCCGATGCCGCCGTGCAGTTGCACGCACTCCTCCGCCGCCCGTACCGCAACCTTCGAGCACGCGGACTGGGCGACCGCGACCGCCACGAGCGCGTCCGCGCTGCCCGTCGCGAGCGCGTCCGCCGCGTAACGGGCCGCGGCGCGCGCCGAGACGAGCTCCAGCCACAGCCGGGCGAGCCGGTGCTTGAGCGCCTGGAAGGAGCCGACGGGCCGGTTGAACTGGTGCCGCTCGCCGGTGTAGCGGACGGTCTCGGCCAAGCACCACTCGGCCAGGCCCAGTTGCTCCGAGGCGAGCAGCCCGGCCCCGGTGAGCAGGGCCCGCCTGACGGCGGCCTCGGCGGCGTCGGGTCCGGCGAGCCTGCGCGCCCGCACGCCGGCGAGCGCCACCTCGGCGACGGGCCGGGTCAGGTCGAGGGACACCAGCGGCGTGATGGTGACTCCGGGCGCCGCGGCCTCCACCGCGTACAGCCCGTACCCCTCCGTGCCCTGGGCCGGTACGAGCAGGACGTCGGCGCCGGCCGCGTCCGCGACACCGCCGGTGCGGCCCTCCAGCGTCCCGTCCTCCGCGACCCGCACGGTCGCCGGGAGCGCCGTGCCCGGCGCGGCGGTCAGCGGCAGCGCGAGCGTGCCCACCTTCCGGCCGGCGGCGAGCGCGGCCAGCAGCCCGGCGACTTCGCTGTCGTCGGCGTCGCAGCCGAGCAGGGCCTCGACGGCGAGCACCGCGCTCGTCAGATACGGCACCGGGGCGGCGCTGCGGCCGAGCTCCTCGAGGACGACGGCGGCCTCGCGCGCGGTGGCGCCCTGGCCGCCGAGCTTCTCCGGGACGAGCAGCCCGGCCGTGCCGATCTCGGACGCGAGGGCCCGCCACAGGTCCGGGTCGTACGGCCGCCCGCTCTCGATCCCGGCGAGTACGGCGGGCGCGTCGCAGCGGTCGGCGAGCAGAGACCGTACGGCGGCGCGCAGGTCCTCCTCGGCCTCGGAGTACAGCAGGTCCGGCGCAGCGGTCGTGGCCGCCTCGGCTCCCGTCATCGGGCGAGCTCCTTCCACGGGATGTCCTTGTCGGTACGCGGCTCGGGCGGCAGGCCCAGGACGCGTTCCGCGACGATGTTGAGGAGCACCTCGGTGGTGCCGCCTTCGATGGAGTTGCCCTTGGCCCGCAGATAGCGGTAACCGGCGTCACGCCCCGCGAAGTCCACGCCCTCGGGGCGGCGCAGGGTCCAGTCGTCGTACAACAGCCCCTCCTCGCCGCGGAGTTCGACTTCCACGCCGCTGATCTCCTGGTTGAGGCGGGCGAAGGCGAGCTTCATCGCCGAGCCCTCAGGGCCCGGCTGACCGGCCACGAGCTGCTGCCGCAGCCGCTCCCCCGCGAGCCGGGCCGCCTCCGCCTCGACCCACAGCTCCAGCACCCGCTGGTGCAGGTCGTGGGTGCGCAACTCCGGGCGCTCGCGCCACTTCTGGGCGAGGAGCCCGATGAGGCCGCCCTCGCGCGGCACGCGGCCGCCGCCGATCGCGACCCGCTCGTTCATCAGCGTCGTCTGGGCGACCCGCCAGCCGTCGCCCACCTCGCCGAGCCGGTGGCTGTCGGGGATCCGTACGCCGGTCAGGAAGACCTCGTTGAACTCGGCCTCGCCGGTGATCTGGCGCAGCGGCCGCACCTCGACGCCGGGGTCGGTCATGTCGCAGACGAAGTACGTGATGCCGCGGTGCTTGGGCAGGTCCGGGTCGGTGCGGGCGATGAGGATGGCCCAGCGGGCGACGTGCGCACCCGAGGTCCACACCTTCTGCCCGTCGACCACCCAGCCGTCCCCGTCCCGTACGGCCCGGGTGGCGAGCGCGGCCAGGTCCGAGCCCGCGCCGGGCTCGCTGAACAGCTGGCACCACACCTCCTCGCCCAGCCACAGCGGGCGCAGGAACCGTCGCTTCTGCTCCTCGGTGCCGTAGCGCAGGATCGTGGGCGCGGCCATGCCGAGGCCGATGCCGATGCGGTGCGGATCGTTGTCGGGTGCGCCCGCGGCCTCCAGCTCGGCGTCCACGACGGCCTGGAGGGCGCGCGGGGCGTCGAGCCCGCCGAGCCCGGCGGGGAAGTGCACCCACGCGAGCCCGGCGTCGAAGCGGGCCTGCAGGAATGCGGCCCGGTCGGTGGTGGCGGGGTCGTGGGCGGCGAGCAGGTCGGCGACCCGGCGGCGCAGCCCGTCCGCATCGGGGGCGGTCGTGGCCTCGGTACGTGCCATGGCGCGGCTCCTTCCGGTGGGTCCTGGGTCAGTTGGGGGTGATGACGACACGGCCGGTGGTGGTGCCGTCGGCGACCCGCTGTACGGCGTCGGCCGCCCCGTCGAGCGGCACGCGCTCGCTGACCAGGGGCTTGATCGCGCCCTGCGCGGCCAGCTTGGTCAGCTCCTCGTGGCAAGCCCGGACCGCGGCCGGGTCGTGGGTGTTGTAGAGCCCCCAGTGCAGGCCGACGATCGAGTAGTTCTTCACCAGGGCGTGGTTGAGCCCGGGGGTGGGGATGGCGCCGCTCGCGAAGCCGACGACGAGGACCCGGCCCTCGAAGGCGATGCACTTGACGGACTTGGCGTACGCGTCGCCGCCGACCGGGTCGTAGACGACGTCGGCGCCCCGGCCGCCCGTGGCTTCCTTGACCGCGGCCACGATGTCCTCCGTCCGCCGGTCGATCACGAGGTCGCAGCCCAGCTCGCGGGCGATGCGTGCCTTCTCGGCCCCGCCGGCCACGCCGATGACGGTCGCGCCCGCCGCCTTGCCGAGCTGCACGGCGGCGCTGCCCACGCCGCCCGCGGCCGCGTGCACCAGCAGGGTCTCCCCCGGCTGGAGGTGCGCGCGGCGGTGCAGCCCGAACCAGCCGGTCTGGTAGCCGATGTGCAGGGCGGCGGCCTCGGCGTCGTCGAGCGCCTCGGGCGCGGGCCGTACGGCGGCGGCGTCGGCGACCGCGTACTCGGCGAAGCCGCCCGTACCTGGCGGAGGCTGGGCGATGACCCGGTCCCCGACCCGGCCCTCCGCGCCCTCCCCGAGGGCGACGACCTCGCCGCAGACCTCGACGCCGGGGGTGAAAGGCAGCGGCGGACGGACCTGGTACTGGCCGCGGCAGAGCAGCGCGTCCGGGAAGTTGATGTTCGCCGCACGCACCCGCAGCAGCAGCTGCCCCGGCCCGGCGACCGGATCCGGCACCTCTTCGAGGCGCATGACCTCGCGGGGTTCGCCGTTCTCGTGGACTCGCCATGCCTTCATCCGGTGGCCTCCGCAACCGTGGGTGAGTGTTCCGCCTCGCTCGTTCGCATACTAAGCGGTCGCTCGGCTGCGCGGAACAGCCCCGGAGGCGTTTTTCCGGACGAGCCCCGGAAACGGCGTCAGAGCGGCGTCAGGACTGGGCGGCGCCCGCTCCCGTGCCCGCCCTTCCCGGCGACGAGTGTGCAGGCGAGCTCGCCGTCCCTGACGTCGCAGACGACCGTGTCGCCGGGTTTGACGGCTCCTTCGGGCAGTATGTTCGACAGCCGGTTGTCCAGCTCGTCCGGGTCGTGCGGCGCAGCGGCCGCGCGCCGAATTCAGGCTGTCCGTGGTTCGCCGGCCACTCCTTGCCGTCTCGGTGATCTCGAGGCCGATCTGCTGCGCGTGCAGCCTGCGGCGGCTGTACGCGCAGCAGATCGACGATCCGGATCAACCGAGGGGGATGTGCTCGGGACCGATGTACGAGGAGCCCGCCGCCTGCGAGCGCCCGTGGGCGGCGAGCAGGGCCCGTTTCGCGGCCGGTGTCAGAGCCGGCTCCCCGGTGCCGGTGCCGGTGAGCAGCTGGTCCTGCAGGTCCCCCGCCAGCTGGTCCGGATCGACGCCGGCCTGTTCCAGCAGATGCCGGGCGGGTGCCACCTGGGTGGCGGCCCACAGCAGGTGCACGGTGTCGAGATCGGAGCCGTCCTGGGCCGCGCGGACGCGCCGGCAGCCGCGAGCAGCTCGTGCGAGGAGTCGCTCCGGAGGCGAGCGCAGCAGGTCAGGCAGGCGGTCAGCGGCCCACGGTCCAGGTGATCGAGCCGGTCAGCACGGCGCGCAGCGCCGGGTCGCGCACGGCGCGGGTGGGGTCGTGCGCGGTGGCGGTGAGGCGGTGCGTGCGCTTGTCGTGCGGCCGTACGAGCCGCCCGACCTCGACGGTGGGCTCGCCCCGCAGGCTCCTGATCTCCTTGCCGTCCAGGTACCAGCGCAGCGAGACGGGCCGCTCCGCGCCGGTCAGCCGCGGCACCCGCACGGTGACGCTGTCGGCGCGGGTGAGCACGCGCTGCGTACCCGTGTTGCTGGTGAGCGGCTTGGCGTGCCGGTAGAACCCGGCGAGCATCGCCTCGCGGCCGACGGTGTTGAACTCCCGGCCCAGCGTGCGCATGATCGAGTCCTCGCTCGGCCGGTACAGGCCGCGCGGGTAGTACCCGGCGCCTTCGAAGGCGCCGATCGTCCCGCCGTCCGGGGTGGGCTCGCCGAGCCAGCGGTACCACTTCGCCTGCCCGTCGGCGAGCTCCTTGGCGGTGTACGTGGTGGTGTTGACGTCGGCGGGCTCGGACCCGGTGTAGTCGCCGTGCTCGGGGTAGAAGTACTCGTCCGCGAGCTTGCCGAGGGAGTGGCCCGTCTCGTGCACCGCGACCTGGCCGGACTGCTCGTTGCCGCCGGAGACCGTGGCGATGCCGTCGTAACCGAGCTGGGAGGAGACGTCGTTGTAGCCCGCGCCGCCGTACTTGGTGCTGTTGGAGACGACGATGACGAGGTCGGCCTCGGGGGCCTTGGCGGCGTAGCTCTCGACCCTGCCGGTGTCGACGCACAACAGGCGCTCGATACCGTCGCACCAGAAGTAGCTGTGCAGGGCGGTGTCCCTGACGACGTCCTGGGAGGGGTCGCCGGAGACACCCGACTCCCGCGAAACCGCGTCGACCGCCCAGACGTTGAAGAGGTCCTGGTAGGTGGTGTACGGCTCGACGCCGGTGATCTCCTGCCACTTCTCCTTCGCGTCGGTGTGGAACTGCGGGAGCTCGCCCTCGGTGTAGCCGTCGCCGATGACGACGACATCGAGTTTGTCGGCGGTCGGGCCGTTCTCGACGATCGGGGTGACGTCGCCGTCGCCCGCGACGCGACCCTCGCCGCGGGACAGGCGCTCGGGGGCCGCGGCGGGGACCTCGGTGTGGCGCGGGTGGCCGGTCGGTGAGCTGAAGTACTCGACGTGGTAGGTCTCGTGGGTCTCGTGGGTCTCGTGGCTCGGCCGGCTCTGCGCGGACCGCACAGCGGCCGCCCCGGAATCCGGGGCGGCCGCGAGGGAAACGGTGGCTGCGAGGAGGCCTGCGAAGACGACGCCGGCTGCCATGCCGGCTCTGCGTATGTGCACCACTGCGATCCTCCAGGTGGGGGGTGGACGGTGCCGATAAGCGCTTGGGTAAGCGCGCTTAATCGGCCAGTCAACCTAGAGGGCGTCGGCAGGCAGGGCAATGGGCAGGCACAGACGGCCTGGTGAGGAGACGTCAGGTGAGGCCGGGGACTCCCCTGTCAGACCTCGTCGCGGGCGAGCGCCAGCAGCCGGTCCAGAACGCGGGTACCGCCGGTCCGCACCCCGTCGTGCTCGAACTCGTCGGTGACCCAGGTGCGCAGGCCCCCGATCGTGCGCGCGGTCTGCAGTGCGTGGCCGGTGTCCACGTACATGTCGTCGTGGTAGACGGCCGCGGCGACGGGGACCTCGTTCGCGGCGAGCCGCCCCGCGTCGTACAGCCGGGTCCAGCCGGTGCGATCGGCGAGCAGCTCGGCAGTCTCGCGCAGCGGGCGCAGCGCCGGGTCGGCGTCGAGCATCCAGGGGTAGACCATCTCGCCGGTGAACAGCAGGGGTTCGCCGTCCTCCAGCGCACGGTCGGCGTCGAACTGGGGGAACTCGGCGCGGACGCGCTGGGCGGCCCAGGCCGTCGGCTCGTCGCCCTGGGCGTAGATCGCCTCGTGCAGCAGGGCGTAGAGGGGGTTGGCGGCGTACGAGAGCACGGCCCTGGCGCCCTCGAGGAAGGCGTCGGAGAGGCGCGGGCCCGCGGGGGTGCGGACAAAGGCGTGCTCGAGGAGGTAGTGCAGCCGGTGGGAGCCGCCGGCTCCGCCGAGCTGGTGGCCCAGGGCCTGGAAGGCCTCGACGGTGAAGCGGTAGCCACCGGGCAGTTCCGTGGGGTGCGCGCGCAGGTGGGCGGCGATGCGCCGGGCGGTCTGCGCATCCTGCGGGTAACGGGCGTAGTGCGCACGGGACTTGCGCTCGACGCGCGGGTACGCGGCGCGGTAGACGTCGTCCGCGGCGGCGTCGAGCGAGGGCAGCCCACCGGTGATCAGCGCGGTCCGCAGTGCCTCGGGGGCGGTGGAGAGGTAGTGCACGGCGCAGAAGCCGCCGAAGCTCTGGCCGAGCACGGTCCACGGCGCGCCGCCGGTCAGCCGGAGTCTGATCCATTCGCAGTCCTGCACGATCGCGTCGGCGCGGAACAGGGCGAGGTAGTCGGCCTGTTCCCGGGGGCCGCCGCGCAGCGGCAGGGTCTGCCGGTCGGCCGGGGTCGAGCGGCCGGTCCCCCGCTGGTCGAGCAGCAGCACCCGGTACTCCTCGACGGCGCGGCCCACCCAGTCCGTGGCGCCGACGGGCCGCCGGGCGCCGAATCCGGGCCCGCCCTCGAGGTAGACCAGCCAGGGCAGTTCCTTCTCCTGCTTGCCCGGGGCCACGACTTCGCGGGCGAAGATCTCGATCCGCTCGCCGCCGGGGTCGGCGTGGTCCAGCGGGACCTCGAAGTGGTGGTCGGTGAGCACCAGGCCGGGCTGGCGGTAACTGGTCACGTGCGCTCCTGTCGGCTCGGTCCCGCCCATGGCCATTAAGGCCATAGTTAACTAGCCTTAACACACGGATCAAGCCACTGGCTCGCCGCCCCAGCCGGGGGCGCGTACGAGCGGCTGGGACGCGAGCGAGCCGCAGAGCACGACGCCCCGCGCCGGAGGGGCCGAGGCATGCGGCGGCCGCACGGGTCCGGGCGAGGACGAGCAAGGGGGCACGGACCGATGGCGACCAGCAGTACCGCCAAGGGCGAGGAGCGGGCGGCGGGAACCTGCGGGATCGGGCGGCGCGTTCAGCGGTTGCGCGGGGAACTCGGTCTGACCCAGCGCCAGTTGGCCCAGCCCGAGTACACCGCCGCCTACATCTCGACCCTCGAGTCCGGCAAGGTCCGCCCGTCCGAGACCGCTCTCCGCTTCCTCGCCGCGCGGCTCGGCGTCAGCGTCGACGAGCTGTCCACGGGACGTCCCGCCCACCTCGCCACCGACCTGCGCATACGGCTCACCGACGCCCGCCAGATGCTCGGCGCCGGGGACGCGGCGGAGGCCGCTGAGCTGCTGCGGGAACTGCTGGCCACCGCCGAGGAACACGGCTTCCAGGAGGAGCGGGCCGACGCCCTGGTCGCGCTCGGCGACTGCGCCCTGGATCTGGGCGAGCTCGCCGAGGCGCGGGACAGCTTCGAGGCGGCGGAAGAGCTACTGGCCGGGGAGCCGCTGCCGCGCCGGGTCGCGGCCATCCGGGGACGGGCGGTGGCCCACCTGCTCGCGGGCGAACTGCGCTACTCCTGCTACCTGCTGGAGTCCGCCATCGACGATCTCAACCGCAGCGGCCTGCACGACCCGGACGCGCTGGTACTGCTGCACAGCGCCGCCATCGCCCCGTACATGGACATGGGCGCCTACGCACGCGCGGCGCAGAGCGCCGAACTGGCCCTCTCGCTCGCGCCGAGCATCAGCGACCCGGCGCTGGTGGCGCGGATGCACCGGGGCGTGGCCCGCGCCATGATCGCCGAGGGGCGGTCCGCGGAGGCCGAGGCCTCACTGGCCAAGGCCCAGGAGCTGTACCGGCAGTTGCACATCCGCACGGAGCTTGCGCACTGCCACTGGATGCGCGGGTATGTGCGCGCCCAGGCGGGCGATCTGGAGGGCGCGGAGGACGAGTTGCGCACGGCCAGGGACATGCTGGCCTCCAAGCGCGCCCAATTGTTCACCGCGCAGGTGGACGTGGAGCTGGCCGACGTGCTGCGGCGGCTCGGCCGCCGCGAGGAGGCGGCCGAGCTGCTGTCCGGCACGCTGGACTCTCTCGGCGCCCCGCTCGGGCCCGAGCGGGGCGCCGTACACGCGGCGGGCGCTCACCGGCTGCTCGGGATGATCGCCGACGAGGACGGAGCCGGCGAGGACGCGGAACTGCACTACTGCCAGGCGCTGTCGCTGCTCGAGCACTCCGGCGCGGCCGGTGACCTGGCCGACATCTGCCGGCTGCTGGGCGATCTGCTGCGCCGCGAGGGCCGGATCGAGGCGGCGCTCGACGCGTACCGTACGGGGCTCGGGCACCGCGCGGCGCCCGGCACGACCACGCTCGGCACGGGTCCTGCGCAGCCGTCGTACTGACGGGCGGGAGCGGCCCCCGCACGGTGCTCCGGCAGGCACCGCCCCGCACACGGCATTTCCTGGCAATTCCCAGGCCAACCCACCCATTTGAGCGATTCCAGCGGTCCTTTGCATGCTGATATTTTCGCTGTCGGTGCCGGTGAATTTGGCACCCGGCATTTTTCTCCTTCAGAGATGGGTGGCGCCCTTATGACCACGTCGGTGGAGTCCACTTCTGCCGCATCGGACGGTCAGCCGCAGCTGAGCCTGAGCACGGCCGCTGCGCGCAATCTGGCGACAACAACCAAGTCCGTACCGCAAATGCAGGGCATCAGCTCCCGGTGGCTGCTCCGCCTGCTGCCCTGGGTCCAGGTGCCCGGCGGCACCTACCGGGTGAACCGCCGGCTCAGCTACACGGTCGGGGACGGCCGCGTCGAGTTCGTCACCACCGGCGCCCAGGTCCGGGTCATCCCGCCGGAGCTGTGCGAGCTCCCGCTGCTGCGCGGGTTCGAGGACACGTCCGTGCTCGAAGCCCTCGCCGCCCGCTTCGTCCAGCGCGAGTACGCGGCGGGCGCGCTGATCGCCGAGGCCGGCCGCCCGGCCGACCACCTCTACCTGATCGCCCACGGAAAGGCGACCAAACTGGGCCCGGGCAAGTACGACGGAGACGCCGTCGTGGGCGTGCTGGCGGACGGCGACCACTTCGGCGACCAGGCGCTCGCCGCACCCGAGGGCGAGTGGGACCACACCCTCAAGGCCACCACGGCCTGCACCGTGCTGGCCCTGCCGCGGCAGGTCTTCAACGAGGTGGCGGCCGGCTCCCCGGCCCTGCGCAGCCATGTCACGCGCGACCCCGCGATCCCGCACCAGCGCCGGAACGGCCACGGCGAGGCCGACATCCACCTGACCTCGGGGCACACCGGCGAGCCGCCCATCAGGGGCACGTTCGCGGACTACGAACCGGCTCCGCGCGAGTACGGGCTGAGCCTCGCCCAGACCGTGCTCCGCGTGCACAGCCGGGTCGCCGACCTCTACAACGAGCCGATGAACCAGGTGGAGCAGCAGCTCCGGCTCACCGTCGAGGCACTGCGCGAGCGCCAGGAACACGAGCTGGTCAACAACCGGGAATTCGGGCTGCTGCACAACGCCGATCTCCGGCAGCGCATCCGCACCCGCACCGGGCCGCCCACCCCCGACGACCTCGACGAGCTGCTGGCCACCGTCTGGAAGGACCCGGGCCTGATCCTCGCCCACCCGAAGGCCATCGCGGCCATCGGCCGGGAGTGCAACCGCCGCGGCGTCCACCCGGACTCCGTGGACCACCAGGGCCACTCCATCCCGGCCTGGCGCGGCGTGCCGATCTTCCCGTGCGGCAAGATCCCGGTCACCCAGGAGCGCACCAGCTCGATTCTGGTGCTGCGCACGGGAGAGGCGAGCCAGGGGGTTATCGGCCTGCATCGCACGGGTCTCGAGGATGAATACCAGCCGGGCCTTTCCGTGCGTTTCATGGGTATCAACGAAAAGGCCGTCATTTCCTATCTGGTAAGCGCCTATTATTCCGCGGCCGTTCTCGTCCCCGACGCTCTCGGAATTCTCGAGGACGTCGAAATCGGCAATTGACAGCCGGACCGTTATCAGCTCGTATCGCATAGGAATGGGTGAAGTTCTCCGATGACAACGTCAGTGGAAACGACCGTCTCCGAGGACGGGCAGCAGCCGGCTCCGCAGGTTCCGCAGCAGAGCCTGGCGACGGCCGCGGCGCGGAATCTGGCGACCACGACCAAGTCCGTCCCGCAGATGCAGGGGATCTCCTCCCGGTGGCTGCTGCGCGTGCTGCCGTGGGTGCAGGTCACCGCGGGCACGTACCGGGTGAACCGGCGGCTCACCCACACTCTGGGAGACGGCCGCGTCGAGTTCGTGACCACCGGTGCCGAAGTCCGGGTGATCCCCGCCGAGTTGCGTGAACTGCCGCCGCTGCGCGGTTTCGACGACAGTGAGGGGCTGGCGGCGCTCGCCGACCGGTTCATGCAGCGGGAGGTGTCCGCGGGCGAGACGATCGTGGAGGCCGACAGCCCGGCCTCCGAGGTCGTCCTCATCGCGCACGGCAAGGCCGACAAGCTGGGCACCGGCAAGTACGGCGACCGTACGGCGCTGGGCGTGCTCGCGGACGGCGACTACGTCGGCGAGTCCATGCTCACCGGGGACGGCGGCAACTGGCCGTTCACCGTACGGGCGGTCACCTCCTGCACCGTGCTCGTCCTGCCGCGCGCGTCGCTCGAGGAGGTCACCGCCCGTTCCGCGGTGCTGCGGGCGCACCTGGAGGAGTTCAGGGCCGCGCCGCGCCTGCCGCAGAACAGGCACGGTGAGGCGGCGATCGAGCTGGCCTCCGGGCACGCCGGAGAACCGGACCTGCCCGGCACCTTCGTCGACTACGAACTGACGCCGCGCGAGTACGAGTTGAGCGTCGCGCAGACCGTCCTCCGCGTGCACAGCCGCGTCGCCGACCTCTACAACAACCCGATGAACCAGGTGGAGGAGCAGCTCCGGCTCACCGTCGAGGCGCTGCGCGAGCGCCAGGAGCACGAGCTGATCAACAACCGCGAGTTCGGCCTGCTCCACAACGCCGACCTCAAGCAGCGCATCCACACCCGCACCGGGCCGCCGACGCCCGACGACCTCGACGAGCTGATCTCACGGCGCCGCAAGACGCAGTTCCTGCTCGCGCACCCGAGCACGATCGCCGCGTTCGGCCGGGAGTGCAACCGCCGGGGCATCTACCCGCAGGGCGTGGACTTCCAGGGGCAGCACGTCCGCGCCTGGCGGGGCATCCCGCTGCTGCCCTGCAACAAGATCCCGGTCACCGAGCATCGCACCAGCTCGATCCTGGCGATGCGCACGGGCGAGGCCGACCAGGGAGTCGTCGCGCTGCACCAGACCGGCATCCCCGACGAGGTCCAGCCGGGGCTCAACGTGCGGTTCATGGGCATCAACGAGAAGGCGGTCATCTCGTACCTGGTGAGCGCCTACTTCTCGGCGGCCGTTCTCGTGCCCGATGCGCTCGGCATCCTCGAGGACGTGGAGATCGGCCACCACGAGGGCTGACCGGCCCGGGGGTGGGGTGAGTGCCGCGGCGGGCGGACGGTCCGGGAAGGGCCTTCCGCCCGCTGCCGGATCCCGGGTCCAGATGCCGGGCGGTGCGCCTCAGTCGTGATGTGGTGGTTCAGGACTGGCTGTTGACGAAGCCGATCGCGGTGGCGCCCCACCATCCGCCCTGGGAGACGGTCGCGGCGATTCCCGACTGGATCAGCAGGCGGCGCGGGACGGGCCGGGTGTGCACGTGCCGCAGGCGCTGTCCGAGCCAGTGTGCGTAGAGGCCGTTGAACAGGATGGCGAGTACGAGTCCGAGCTTGATCAGCGTCAGCGGCGAGGCCAGGTCCGGCCGGAGGAACAGGCCGCTGAGCACCAGTCCGGCCAGCCCGAGCCATATCGGCATCTGCAGGGCGCAGGCGGTCCGCAGGACGTCCTCCAGACCGCGGCGTCCGAGCGTCCAGAGGATGGCGAACCAGTCGACGGCGAGCACGGAACCCAGACCCACGATGAGCGCCGCCAGGTGCAGGAAGCGGGCCACGGCGAGCAAGGGTGGGTCGGCGTGAACGTGGTCGGCCGTCCAGCAGGCTGCCGCCAGGACTGCGGCGCCCAGGGCGCCGAGGAGCACGAGCGCCCACGGCGGGGTGGGCGGGCGGCCCGCGGCCTCGACACTGTCTGCGACCGCGGGCCGCCCCGGTTCCAGGCCCGGGGCGGCCGTTGCTCTTCCGGAGCTCGAAGCCACCGCTCAGCTCTCCGGCTTCAGTTCGACGTCGCGGAAGGTCGCGGTCACGGCCTTGCTCAGGGCGGGCTTCTCACCGCTGGCACCGTGACGCAGGAAGGTGGGGGTCTCGAGCTTGGCGCGCAGCGTGTACGTGCCGGCCTTGGGGATGGAGAAGTTGTTGGCGTAGTGGAAGAACTCGGCGTAGTAGAAGTTCAGGTCCTGGGCCTGGACGACCTTGCCGTCCTTGTCGACCACTTCGAGGCGGATCGGCACATCCGGGACGATACGGCCGGTCTTGGCCTCCATCGGGATGATCTCGATGTGGTGCGTCTCGTCCTTCGCCGGCGTCCGGTTGACCTGCTTGCCGTGCTCGGGGTGGAACCAGGGCTCGGCCGCCTCGACGATGTAGCCGATGCGGTACTCCCCGACGCGGGTCTCGCCGCCCCTGGCTGCGATCTCCGCGTCCAGCACGGTGTGCTGGTGGGCCACGCCGGCCGGCGCCGTCTCCTTCACCTGGCTCTTGGCGGGCTTGTCATCGGTGTCGCCGCCACCGCAGGCAGTGAGTGCGAGGGTGAGCGGGGCGGCGATGCAGAGCGCGACAAGAGAGATTCTGGACATGGCTGGAATCCTTCGATCGAGGGTAAGGTTAGGCGAACCTAAGACCCTGTCGTGCGCGAGTCAAGCCATCCCAAGGCGTGGACATCAGTTCGCAAATCGGTCGCCGGAGATCGATCCCCCATCAGAGAAAGGGAGTTGAGTCGCCATGAACTGCCCGCCGAGGCTCATCAGGCGGCTGCGGGGTGATCGATATCTGGACAGCCAGGACCGCCTCTCGCCTAGACTCCGCGCCGCCTCCACCCTTCCGTATCGCTCCGAGGAGACGCCGTGACCTCTCGCCTGCCCCACCCTGCAGCCATTGCCCTGCTTGCTGCCGGATTGCTCACTCTTGTCACTTCCTGTGCCGAGAAGGGCGGCGGCGACGCGAAGTCGGGAGCCATCGCGGTCGAGGCCACCGATGACGCGTGCAAGCTCTCCCGGACGTCCGCGCCTGCCGGGTCCATCGCCTTCGAGGTGTCCAATGAGGGAAGCAAGATCACCGAGTTCTACCTCTACGGGCCGGACGACAAGGTGATCAGCGAGGTCGAGGGCATCGGCCCCGGCACCTCCCGTGAGATGACCGTGAAGGTCACCGAGGCCGGCACGTACACCACCGCCTGCAAGCCGGGCATGGTCGGAAACGGCATCCGCGGTGAATTCACCGTCACGACGAAGGACCGTGGCTGACCGATCCGCACCCTGGTGAGGCCCTGGGCCGCGGTCCGGCCGGCAGGCGGGCCGAGTGGCGCTCCCTTACCGCCCGTTCCCCTCCGCCAGCAGATCGAGCAGGCCCTGGGCCCAGGAAACGTCATAGCCGTCCAGGCGAGGGAGACCGCCCTGGTTCGGGTCGCCGGTCCACTCCGCGAGTACGCCCGGATTGTGGGCGGCGTAGCCGCCGGCGGCGAACAGATGCGGGCTGCCCTGGATTTCGGGGCCCTGGGCCGTACGCCACTGCTCGTACACCTCGGCCCGTCCTGCGCCGCGCTCCATCGCCTTGGCCAGTGTCTCGGCGTCCACGTGCTCGCACTTCGCGGCGGCGTCGAGGATCTCCGAAGGAATGCTGATGCAGCGGTTCTCGGCGTAGAAGGCGTGACGCAGCGCGGCGTCCAGCTCGTCGCTGCCGCGCAGGCCGCCGACGGCCGGGGCCTTCGCGGCCTGGACGGCCTCCAGCGCGGGCAGCGTGGTTGACGGGTAGTCCGACTCCGGCCCCGACCAGATGCGCCAGCCCAGCTCGGGGCGGTGCGCGGCGATCACGATGATTTCGGGCTCCACGATGAACTTGGGAGTGGGCTGGCTGTTGAACAGTTCCAGCGGGAACGCCCGGTGGTCTATCAGGATGTCCTGCTCGCGCTCGCGCGCCGTGCTGCGGAGGGTGTGGAGGGCCAGACTCGCCCAGGGGCAGCCTATGTCGGACCAGACCGTGACGGTTCCCGGTTCCCTGGCATCGCTCATGCTGATTCTCCTCGGTCCTGTCCCGGATGGGACGCGTCCGCTGCAGCAAAGCAAAACCGGACCGGGTTCGGGATCCGAACCGGCACCCATGGTGACCCGGACACAAAGGACCAGACCATACGCCGGCATGCACCGTCTCGGCAGATGAGCAGGATGCTGGCCCGGACACTGTCCAGCCGCACACGCGTGTGGTCTGCGCACCTGGGCGGGACGAGCCGCCATGCGCACATTGGAGGGGCAACTCCCGAGCGACTGACCGTCCGTCCACCTACGACGGGAATATCCATGAGTGCTGTTGCCCCGGACACGGACGACGAGCCGAGTAAGACGCGCACACCGCCGCCGACCGGCTCATGTGAGGTGGTGCTCACGGAACTCTGTTCAGCGTTGTTCACATCACTGCCCCGTAGCGATCAGCGAAGGAAGGGGCTGGCGTATATTCGCGGTCTCCTGGGAGCCCAGAAGCGCAAGTCCATACGGAACATCGCCGCATTGATCGGCGGGCAGGCCACCGAACAGAGCCTGCACCACTTCATCTGCGACTCCACGTGGGAATGGGCCCCCGTACGCCGGGCGCTGGCCCGGCACCTGGCGAGCACGGCACCCCCACAGGCCTGGGTGGTCAGGCCCATGGTGATCCCGAAGGCCGGGGAGCGAACGGTTGGTGTGGAAAGGAGCTTCTTCCCCGATCTGGGACAGGTGATGAACGCACAGCAGGCCATCGGGGTCTGGGCCGCTACGGAGGAGATGAGCGCTCCGGTCAACTGGCGGCTCCATCTGTCCCGGGCGTGGCTGGAGGACCGACACCGGCGCAGCCAGGCATCGATCCCTGATGATGTGGGCGTGGAGACGCTGAGTGAGTGTGCGGCCGAGGCGTACCTCGAGATGGACAGGGGCTGGGACCTGCCGGTCCGGCCCGTGGTCATGGATGCCCGCGATGCGGACGCCGCGATCATCGTCCGAAAGCTCCGTGGCGCTCGGGTACCTCTGCTCATCAGGGTCAGCAGCACTCTTCGGCTGGGCGTTTCCGACCCGGCCCTGCACAGCCGGGCCGAGGCGCTGACAGCACATCAGATCATGGGTGCCGCCAGGGACATGAGGCGCCCGGTCCTGTGGAAGGAGCGCGGTCCGGAGACGGACGCGCGGACAGGCCTGGTCGCCGGCGTCCGCGTCAGGATGCCGTCCAGGCACGGTCGTCTCCTTCTGGGGCACGCCCCCCGGGGCGGGGATCTGTACCTCCTGGGCGTCGGGGACAACGACCGGCGGTGGCCCACGGAACTGTGGCTCACGGACCTGAAGGATGCTCAGCCCGCTGCTCTGCTGCGGCTGACCCGGCTCATCCACCGAGTCGACCAGGACTTCATACGGATCGCCAACCAGGTGGGCATCCGCGACTTCGCGGGGCGTTCCTTCCGCGGGTGGCACCGTCACGTCACGCTCGCGTCGGCCGCCCATGCCGTTGCCGCCCTGGCCGGCACGTCCGGAGAACTGAGTTACGCGTCCTGATCCTCGGACCCGTCATAGGCCAAGGGGGACCGGCGCGCCCTG
>NZ_JBQQBX010000066.1:0-19000 GCF_052245475.1 Streptomyces sp. 7N604
AAAACCGCGCCAGCCCATTCGCCCGCCGGTCCAACTCCCCGTACGACAGCACCTGCTCACCACACCGCACCGCCACCGCATCCGGCGCCGCCGCAACCCGCCCCTCGATACGCTCCACGACCGACCCACCCGGCACCACGGCCCCGGTGGCGTTCCACTCCTCCACCACCCGCGCCCGCTCCGCCTCCGCCAGCACCTCGATCTCGCTGACCCGCACCCCCGGATCGGCCGCCACGGCCTCCAACACCCGCACCAAGCGCTCCACCAACGCCCGCGCCGTACCCTCCTCGAACAGATCCGCCGCATACAGCAACGCCCCGCCCAACCCAGCCGCCGCCCCCGCCTCATCACGATGCTCGATCAGCGTCACCGACAGATCGAAGCGGGCCACCGGATCCGCGGTCGACGGCAGCGTGTCGACCGCCAGGCCAGGCAGCTCCCACTGCTCCGGTGCGGCGCTCTGCACCGCCAGCATGATCTGGAAAAGCGGGTTGCGCGACAGCGACCGCGCCGGGCTCAGCATGTCGACCAGCCGCTCGAACGGCACGTCCTGGTGGGCGTACGCGGCCAGATCGGTCTCCCGCACCCGCGCCAGCACCTCGCTGAACGTCGGGTCGGCACTGACATCCGTGCGCAGCACCAGCGTGTTGACGAAGAACCCGGCCAGGTCGTCCATGGCCTCGTCGCCGCGGCCGACGATCGCGGTGCCGATGGGGATGTCGGTGCCCGCGCCCAGCCGCGCCAGCAGCACGGCCAGTGCGGCCTGCGCGATCATGAACATGGTCGCGTTGCCCTGCTGGGCGGTCGCCACCAGCCGGGCGTGGGTCTCGGCGTCCATGCGCAGGGGCACCGTGCCGCCCCGGAACGAGGACGCGGGCGGGCGCGGCCGGTCGGTCGGCAGCAGGAGCTCCTCCGGTGCGCCGGCCAAGGCCTGCCGCCAGTAGTCCAGCTGGCCGCTGATCACGCTGTCCGGATCGTCGAGGTCACCCAGCACCTCGCGCTGCCACAGGGCGTAATCCGCGTACTGCACCGGCAGCGGCTCCCACCCCGGCGCCCCGCCCGCCCGCCGCGCCGCATAAGCCACCCCCAGATCCCGCGCGAGCACGCCCATCGACCACCCGTCGACCGCGATGTGATGCGCCACGACCAGCAGCACATACTCCGTCGGCCCGGTCGCCAACAGCCGGATCCGCCAGGGCAGATCGACGCTCAGCTCGAAGCCGCGGCCGGAGTGCGCCGCCAGGGTCGCGCCGAGCTCGTCGGGTGTGGTCTCCACGACGATCAGCGGCGGCCGGCCGGCAGCGCCTTCGAGCACGTGCTGCCGGGGCTCGCCGTCCGTCTCCGGGAAGATCGTGCGCAGGCTCTCGTGCCGGTCGGCGACGTCGCCCAGCGCGGCCTCCAGGGCGGCGATGTCCAGGTCTCCCGATATCCGTAGCGCCAGCGGAAGGTTGTAGCCCGCGCCTTCGCCGACGCCTTCGAGCCGGTTGAGGAACCACATGCGCTGCTGGGCGTACGAGAGCGGCAGCACCTCCGGCCGCGGCCGCGGCGTCAGCGCGGCCCGGGCGGCCGTACCACCCGCCGCCGCGACGAGGCGGGCGACCCCGGCCACCGTCGGCGCCGCGAACAGCTCGCCGATCCTGACGCCGGTGTCCAGGACCGCCCGGAGGCGGGCGATGAGCCGCATGGCGAGAAGGGAGTCGCCGCCGAGCTCGAAGAACGAGGCCTCCGTGTCCACCCAGTCCAGCCCGAGCACCTCGCCGAAGAGCCCGGCGACGATCTCCTCGGCCGGGGTGGCGGGGCCGCGCCCGGTAGCGCCGCCGAAGTCGGGGGCGGGGAGGGCGGCACGGTCGAGCTTTCCGTTCACCGTGATGGGAAGGGCGTCGAGGGTCATTACGACGGCGGGGACCATGTAGTCCGGCAACCGCTCGGCGACGTAATCGCGCAACGCGGCCGGGTCCACATCGCCTTCGGGTACGAGATAGGCGACGAGCCGCTTGTCGCCCTCGCGGTCCTCGCGGACGACGACCGCGACCTGGCCCACGCTCTCGTGAGCAGCGAGCACGGCCTCGATCTCCCCCGGCTCCACCCGGAAGCCGCGGATCTTCACCTGCTCGTCCGCCCGGCCCGCGAAGACCAGTTCACCGTCCACGGTCCACCGCGCGAGGTCCCCGGTCCGATACATCCGCCCGCCCGTGAACGGGCACGCCACGAAGCGCTCCGCCGATAGCCCCGGCCGGCCGAGATAGCCGCGGGCTAGTCCGGAACCGGCGAGATAGAGCTCGCCGTTGACGCCCGGGGGCACGGGCTTGAGGTACTCGTCGAGGACGAAGGCCTTGGTGTTGTCGCGGGGCCGGCCGATCGGCAGCACCGCCGGGGCCTCGACCTCGGGAGCGACCGGGTGCGTCGTGGCGCACAGGGTGGTCTCGGTAGGCCCGTACATGTGCCGGATCTCGATCTCCGGGCAGGCGGCCTTGACCTGGGCGATCGCGCCCGCGGGCACCACGTCACCGCCGGTCAGCACCTCAGCCAGACCCGACAGGCACTCTGGCGACTCCTCCGCCAGCACACCGAACAGACCGGCCGTCACATGCACCGCCGTCAGCCCATGTGCCCGCACCAGCCCGGACAGCGTCGCCGCGTCCATCGGACCCGGCGGCGCCACCACCACCCGGCCACCACTGACCAGCGGCACCCATATCTCGTACGTCGACACATCGAACGCATGCGGCGCATGCAGCAGAACGCGATCGCGCGCCGCCGCGCTCCAGCACCGGTCGGTGAGCAGCGCGGCCACGGCTCCGTGGCTGACCGCCACGCCCTTCGGCACACCCGTGGAGCCGGACGTGAACATCACATACGCCACATCCTGCCCGGCCACCCGCACATCCGGCACACCGCCCCGCCCACCGAACAACTCCTCCACCGGCACCGCACCCGGCACCTCCAGCACCCGATCCGCCACCACCAACCCAACCTGACCCAGCACCAACTCCCGCCGCGCCACCGGCCACGCCGTATCCACCGGCACATAACCGGCACCAGACTTCGCCACCCCCAGCAGCACCGCCACCAGCTCCGCCGACCGCTCCATCACCACGCCGACGAGGTCCCCACGCCCCACACCCCGAGCCGCAAGCTCACACGCCACCGAGTCCGAACGCTCGCCCAACTCCCCGTACGACCACACCCGGCCATCCACACCCACCACAGCCACCGCACCCGGCACCGCCGCGACCCGCGCCCCGAACAACTCCACCAACGACACCGCCGGCACCGGACGCTCAGTGGCATTCCACTCCGCCACCACCCGCGCCCGCTCGCTCTCCGAAAGGACCTCGATCTCACTGACCCGCACCCGCGGATCACCCGCCACCTGCTCCAACACCCGCACCAACCGCTGCGCCAACAACCGCACCGTGCCCTCATCGAACAGATCGGTCGCATACAACAGCGAGCCCGCCAGCCCCGCCGGGTCGCCTTCGCTGTCCCGCCGTTCGGCCAGGGTCAGCGACAGGTCGAACTTGGCGGTCGACTCCTGCGACGTGGCCTCCAGCGGCCCGACCTGCAGCCCGGGCAGATTCCACCGCCCCTGGGACGCGGGCAGGTTCTGCAGGACGAGCGTGATCTGGAACAGCGGGTTCCGGGAGAGCGACCGGGCCGGGTTGAGGTCCTCGACCAGCCGCTCGAACGGCACATCCTGATGCGCGTACGCGGCCAGATCGGCCTCCCGCACCCGGGTCAGCAGCTCATCGAAGCCCGGGTCGGCGCTCAGGTCGGTGCGCAGCACAAGGGTGTTGATGAAGAAGCCGGCCAGCCCGTCCAGCGCGGCGTCGCCGCGGCCCGCGGTCGCCGTGCCGACCGGGATGTCCTGGCCCGCGCCCATCCGGGACAGCAGCACCGCCAGCGCGGCGTGCACGACCATGAACATCGTCGCCCGGCCGTGCCGCGCCAGCTCCACCAGCCGGGCGTGGGTCTGTGCGTCCACCTCCACCGGCAGGGTGCGCCCGCGGAACGACGACGCGGCCGGGCGGGGCCGGTCGGTCGGCAGGTCCAACTCCTCCGGCGCGCCGGAGAGCGTCTGCCGCCAGTAGTCCAGCTGCCCGCTGACCAGGCTGTCCGGATCGTCGAGCTCGCCCAGCTCCGTGCGCTGCCAGAGCGCGTAGTCCGCGTACTGCACGGGCAGCGGCTCCCAGCCCGGGAGCCGGTCCTGCCGTCGGGCGGTGTAGGCCGTCTCCAGGTCCTGCGCGAGGACGCCCATCGACCAGCCGTCGACCGCGATGTGGTGCGCCACGATCAGCAGGATGTAGTCCGTGGGGCCGGTCCTGAGCAGCCGGATCCGCCAGGGTAGGTCGACGCTGACGTCGAAGCCGCGGCCCACGTGGGCCGTGAGGGCATCGTCGATCTCGTCCTCGGTGGTGTCCACCACGACCAGCGGCGGCCGGCCGGCGGCGCCTTCGAGCACGTGCTGCCGGGGCTCGCCGTCCGTCTCCGGGAAGACCGTGCGCAGGCTCTCGTGCCGGTCGGCGATGTCGCCGAGGGCGGTCTCCAGGGCCGCGATGTCCAGGTCGCCGGACATCCGCAGGGCCAGGGGGAGGTTGTACGCCGCGCCCTCGCCCGCGCCTTCGAGCCGGTTGAGGAACCACATCCGCTGCTGCTCGAACGACAGCGGCAGCACCTCCGGCCGCGGGCGCGCCGTCAGCGCCGAGCGCGTCTGGCCGGCTGCCGCGCCGGCCAGCCGGGCGACGCCGGCGACCGAGGGAGCGGCGAAGAGCTCGCCGATGGTGAGCTCCGCCCCAAGGACGGCACGGATGCGGGCGATGAGCCGCATGGCGAGAAGGGAGTCGCCGCCGAGCTCGAAGAACGAGGCCTCCGTGTCCACCCAGTCCAGCCCGAGCACCTCGCCGAAGAGCCCGGCGACGATCTCCTCGGCCGGGGTGGCGGGGCCGCGCCCGGTAGCGCCGCCGAAGTCGGGGGCGGGGAGGGCGGCACGGTCGAGCTTGCCGTTGACGGTGACGGGGAGGGTGTCGAGGGTGACGAAGGCGGCCGGGACCATGTAGTCGGGCAGCCGCTCTGCCACGTACTCCCGCAGCCCGGCCGGGTCCGCTGCACCGTCGGGTACGAGATAGGCGACGAGCCGCTTGTCGCCCTCGCGGTCCTCGCGGACGACGACCGCGACCTGGCCCACGCTCTCGTGAGCAGCGAGCACGGCCTCGATCTCCCCCGGCTCCACCCGGAAGCCGCGGACCTTGACCTGCTCGTCCGCCCGGCCCGCGAAGACCAGTTCACCGTCCACGGTCCACCGCGCGAGGTCCCCGGTTCGGTACATCCGTGCCCCCGGCTCGACGAAGGGCGCGGCGACGAAGCGCTCGGCCGTGAGGCCCGGGTGCCCCGTGTACCCGCGGGCGAGTCCGGAACCGGCGAGATAGAGCTCGCCGTTGACGCCCGGAGGCACGGGCTTGAGGTACTCGTCGAGGACGAAGGCCTTGGTGTTGCCGCGCGGCCGGCCGATCGGCAGCACCGCCGGAGCCTGGGCCGCAGCGGGAATGACGTGGGTCGTGGCGCACAGAGTGGTCTCGGTGGGACCGTACATGTGCCGGATCTCGACCTCCGGACAAGCGGCCTTGACCTGGGCAATCGCACCCGCAGGCACCACATCCCCGCCCGTCAGCACCTCCCCCACACCCGACAGACACCCCGGCGACTCCTCCGCCAGCACACCGAACAGACCGGCCGTCACATGCACAGCCGTCAACTCATGCGCCCGCACCAACCCGGACAGCGTCGCCGCATCCATCGGACCCGGCGGCGCCACCACCACCCGACCACCACTGACCAGCGGCACCCACACCTCAAACGTCGACACATCGAACGCATGCGGCGCATGCAACAGAACACGATCACGCGCCGCCGCACTCCAGCACCCATCCGTCACCAGCGCCGCCACCGCACCATGACCGACAACCACGCCCTTCGGCACACCCGTGGAGCCGGACGTGAACATCACATACGCCACATCCTCCCCGGCCACCCGCACATCCGGCACACCCTCCCGCCCACCGAACAACTCATCCACCGGCACCGCACCCGGCACCTCCAGCACCCGATCCGCCACCACCAACCCAACCTGACCCAGCACCAACTCCCGCCGCGCCACCGGCCACGCCGTATCCACCGGCACATAACCGGCACCAGACTTCGCCACCCCCAGCAGCACCGCCACCAGCTCCGCCGACCGCTCCATCACCACGCCGACCAGATCGCCACGCCCCACACCCCGAGCCGCAAGCTCACACGCCACCGAATCCGAACGCTCAGCCAACTCCCCGTACGACCACTCCCGGCCATCCACACCCACCACAGCCACCGCACCCGGCACCGCCGCGACCCGCGCCCCGAACAACTCCACCAACGACACCGCCGGCACCGGACGCTCAGTGGCATTCCACTGCGCCACCACCCGCGAACGCTCCGCCTCCGCCAGCACCTCAATCTCACTGACCCGCACCCCCGGATCAGCCGCCACCTGCTCCAGCACCCGCACCAACCGCTCCGCCAGCAACCGCACCGTGCCCTCATCGAACAGATCAGTCGCATACAACAGCGAGCCCGCCAGCCCCGCCGGCGCCCCATCCTCGTCGCGCCGCTCGGCCACCGTCGCCGACAGATCGAACCGGGCCGCCGGCGAGGCGGCCGGCAGACCGCTCACCTCCAGCCCGGACAGCTCCCACTGCCGACGGCTCTGCGGCAGGTTCTGCATGGTGAGCGACACCTGGAACAGCGGGTGCCGGCCCAGCGACCGGGCCGGGTTGAGGTCCTCGACCAGCCGCTCGAACGGCACATCCTGATGCGCGTACGCGGCCAGGTCGGTCTGCCGGACGCGGTCCAGCAGTTCGGCGGCCGACGGGTCGCCGCTCAGGTCGGTGCGCAGCACCAGGGTGTTGATGAAGAAGCCGGCCAGCCCGTCCAGCGCGGCGTCGCCGCGGCCCGCGGTCGCCGTGCCGATGGGGATGTCCGTGCCGGCACCCATCCGCGAGAGGAGGGTGGTGATCGCGGCGTGCATCACCATGAACATCGTCGCCCGGCCGCGCTGGGCGAGCTCCACCAGCCGGGCGTGGGTCTGTGCGTCCACCTCGAACGGCATCTCGCCGCCGGTGAACGAGGACACCGCCGGGCGGGGCCGGTCGGTCGGCAGGTCCAGCTCCTCCGGCGCGTCGGCGAGCGTCTGCCGCCAGTAGTCCAGCTGCCCGCTGACCAGGCTGTCCGGGTCGTCGAGCTCGCCGAGCACCTCGCGCTGCCAGAGCGCGTAGTCCCCGTACTGCACCGGCAGCGGCTCCCAGCCCGGGAGCCGGCCCGCGCACCGGGCCGCGTAGGCGGCGCCGATGTCACGCGCGAGGATGCCCATCGACCAGCCGTCGGCGGCGATGTGGTGGACAGCGCCCAGGAGTACGTACTCGGCCGGGCCGGTCACCAGGAGCCGTACGCGCCAGGGCAGTTCGGTGCGGACGTCGAACGCCTTGTTCGCGTACGCCGCGAGCTGCCCGGGCACCTCGTCCGCGGCGGCGTGCACCACCGTCAGCGACGGCCGGCCCGCCGCGCCGTGCACGACCTGCTGGCGGGGGACGCCCGCGGTCTCCGGGAAGACCGTGCGCAGGCTCTCGTGCCGGTCGGCGACGTCGCCAAGGGCAGCTTCCAGCGCGGCGACGTCGAGGTCGCCGGAGAGCCGCAGGGCCAGGGGGAGGTTGTACGCCGCCCCCTCGCCCGCGCCTTCGAGCCGGTTGAGGAACCACATCCGCTGCTGCTCGAACGACAGCGGCAGCACCTCCGGCCGCGGCCGCGCCGTCAACGGCGCCCGGGACTCGCCGGCGAGCTCGCCCACCAGCTGGGCGGCGCCGGCGACGGTGGGGGCGGCGAACAGCTCGCCGATGCTGACCTCGGCATCGAGGACGGCGCGGATCCGGGCGATGAGCCGCATGGCGAGGAGGGAGTCGCCGCCGAGGTCGAAGAAGGAGGCGTCGGCGCTGACCCACTCCAGGCCGAGGACCTCGCAGTAGAGGCCGCTGAGGATCTCTTCGGTGGGGGTGGCCGGACCGCGACCCTCTGCGGCCTCGGTGAAGTCGGGGGCGGGGAGGGCGGAGCGGTCGAGCTTTCCGTTCACCGTGATGGGGAGGGCGTCGAGGGTCATCACGGCGGCGGGGACCATGTAGTCCGGCAGCCGCTCGACGACGTAATCGCGCAACGCGGCCGGTTCCGCATCGCCTTCGGGGACGACGTAGGCGACGAGCCGCTTGTCGCCAGGGCGGTCCTCCCGTACGACGACGGCGACTTGGCCGACGTTCTGGTGGCCGGCGAGGACGGCCTCGATCTCGCCGGGTTCGACACGGAAGCCGCGGACCTTCACCTGCTCGTCGGCACGGCCGCCGAAGACCAGCTCGCCGTCGGCGGTCCACTTCGCGAGGTCCCCGGTCCGGTACATCCGCCCGCCCGTGAACGGGCACGCCACGAAACGTTCCGCCGTCAGCCCCGGGCGGCCCAGATAGCCACGCGCGAGCCCCGGGCCCGCGACGTACAGCTCACCCAGCACACCCACGGGGACCGGCCGCAGGTGCTCATCCAGCACATAGGCGCCGGTGTTGGAGATCGGACGGCCGATGGATATCGGTCCGGATGGCTCCAGAGGCGCGCTCATGGTGGCGCAGACGGTGACCTCGGTCGGCCCGTACGCATTGACCATCCGCCGGCCCGGCGCCCACTTCTCCACCAGCGCCGGCGGGCACACCTCACCCGCCACCACGAGGGTGCGCAGGCTCTGCGGCAGCTCCTCCACAGTCGCCAGCACGGACGGCGGCACGGTCACATGGGTGACGGCGAACTCCGTCACCGCCTCGGTCAACGACCCGTTCGGCGGGAGCCTGCCGGCGTCGGCCATCACCAAAGCGGCGCCCGAGAGCAGCGCCATGCACATCTCGGAGACCGAAGCGTCGAAACTCAGCGACGCCAGCTGCAGCACCCGCGAACCCGCACCCACCTCGAACCGGTCGATCTGGGCAGCCGCGAGATTCCCGATCCCCCGGTGCGTCACCGCCACACCCTTGGGACGGCCCGTCGACCCCGACGTGTAGATCACGTACGCCACATCATCCGCACCCACCGGGACCACCGGCGCCGACTCCGCCGCCGCGGACGGATCCCACACCAGGCACTCCACCCCGGCCGGAACCAACACCCGCGTCTCCTCGGAGCAGAGGACGAGCGCAGGCGCCGAGTCCTCGACCATCCACCCGATCCGCTCCGCCGGATACGCAGGATCCACCGGCACAAACCCCGCCCCGGCCTTTGCGATCCCCAGCAGCAAGGCCACCAGCTCGACGGACCGGTCCAGCACCACCGCGACCAAGTCACCGCGGCCCACGCCCCGCGCAGCCAGGACGCCCGCCACCCGGTCCGCCCGTTCCCGGAGTTCCGCGTACGACCACTCCAGACCGCCCGCACCCACCACCGCCACCGCATCCGGCGACCGACCCGCCTGCACGTCGAACAGCCCACCCAACGAAGCCACCGGCACATCGGCAGAGGTCGCGTTCCACTCCTCCACCAACCGCGCCCGCTCAGCGCCGCCGAGCACCTCGACCTCGCTCACCCGCGCCGCCGGATCCGAGGCGACCTGCTCCAGCACCCGCCCCAGCCGCTCCGCCACCCCGCGCGCGGTGGCCTCGTCGAACAGGTCCGTGGCATACAGCAGATCGCCGTCGATGCCCGCCGGGTTGCCCTCGCCGTCCCGGTGCTCCGCCAGGGTCAGCGACATGTCGACCCGGGCCGCCGCTGCCCCGGGCGTCATCGGCCGCACCTGGACGCCCGGCAGCTCCCACTGCCCGGGCGGCATCGTCTGCACGGAGAGCATGACCTGGAACAGCGGGTGCCGGGCCAGCGAGCGGGCGGGGTTGAGGTCCTCGACGAGGTGCTCGAAGGGCAGGTCCTGGTGCGCGTACGCGGCCAGGTCGGTCTCCCGCACCCGGGCCAGCAGCTGCTCGAAGGTGGGGTCGTCGCTCAGGTCCGTACGCAGCACCAGGGTGTTGACGAAGAAGCCGGCCAACCCGTCCAGCGCCGCGTCGCCGCGGCCGGCGACGGCCGTGCCGAGGGGGATGTCCTGCCCGGCGCCCAGCCGGGACAGCAGCAGCGCCAGCGCCGCGTGCACGACCATGAACATCGTGGCGTCGCCGCGTCGCGCGACCTCCACCAGCCGGGCATGGGTGGGCACGTCGACCCGCACCCCGGCCGCCCCGCCACGGTACGAGGACACCGCGGGCCGGGACCGGTCGGCCGGCAACGCGAGCTCCTGGGGCGCGCCGGCCAGGGTCTGCCGCCAGTAGTCCAGCTGGGCGCTGATCAGGCTGTCGGGGGCGTCCAGGTCGCCGAGCAGCCGGCGCTGCCAGAGCGCGTAGTCGGCGTACTGCACCGGCAGCGGCTCCCAGGCCGGCCGGCGGCCGTGCAGCCGGGCCGTGTAGGCCAGTTCGAGGTCCTTGAGGAGCAGGTCCATCGTCCAGCCGTCGACCGCGATGTGGTGCGCGACGATCAGCAGCACGTACTCGGCGTGACCGGTCTTCAGCAGCCGGATCCGCCACGGGAGGTCGGCGCTCAGGTCGAAGCGCTCCTCGGTCTGCTCGGCGAGCACCTGCTCGACCCGGTCGCCGGGGGTGTCGAGGACGACCAGCGGCGGACGGCCGGCCAGGCCTTCGAGGACGTGCTGGCGCGGCACGCCGTCCGTCTCGGGGTAGATCGTGCGCAGGCTCTCGTGCCGGTCGGCGAGGTCGTGCAGGGCGGCTTCCAGCGCGGCGACGTCGAGGTCGCCGGAGATGCGGTAGCGCAGCGGCAGGTTGTACGCGGCCTCGCCGCCCTGTTGGGCCTCCTCCATCTGGTTGACGAACCACATCCGCTGCTGCCCGAACGACAGCGGCACGACCTCCGGCCGGGGCTGCGGCGTGAGCGACAGCTGCACGTCTCCCCCGCCGGCGAGCTGCCGGGCGACCCCGGCGACGGTCGGCTCGGCGAACAGCTGCCGGATGCTCAGCTCGGCGTCCAGGACGGCGCGGATCCGGGCGATCAGCCGCATCGCCTGCAGCGAGTCACCGCCCAGTTCGAAGAACGACGCGTCGACGCCGACTTGGTCGAGGCCGAGGATGTCGGCGAACAGCCCGCACAGCGCCTCCTCGATGGGGGTCGCGGGCGCGCGCCGGCCGGTCAGGCCCGCGTAGTCGGGGGCGGGCAGGGCGTCGCGGTCGAGCTTGCCGTTCACCGTGACGGGGAGGGAGTCGAGGACCATCACCGCGGCCGGGACCAGATAGTCCGGCAGCCGCTCGGCCACGTACTCCCGCAGCCCGCCCGGCTCCTCGGTGCCCTCGGGGACGACGTAGGCGACGAGCCGCCTGTCCCCGGGGCGGTCCTCGCGGACCACGACGGCGGACCGGCCGACGGCCGGGTGGGCGGCCAGCGCGGCCTCGATCTCGCCGGGCTCCACCCGGAAGCCGCGGATCTTGATCTGGGTGTCGGCCCGGCCGACGACGACGAGCCGGCCGTCGGGGGTCCAGTAGGCCAGATCCCCGGTGCGGTACATCCGCCCGCCTGGGTGGCCGGGTTCGTCGGCGGCAGCGAACGGGCAGGCCACGAAGCGCTCGGCGGTCAGCGCCGAGCGGCCGAGATAGCCGCGGGCCAGGCCGGGGCCGGCGAGATAGAGCTCTCCCGTGACGCCGGCGGGGACGGGCTGCAGGAACTCGTCCAGGACATACGTCTGCCCGTTCTCGAGCGGCCGTCCGATCGGCACCGGGGCGTCGGCGTCAGCCGGGGTGAGCGGGTCGCTCAAGGTGACGCAGACGGTGGCCTCGGTGGGGCCGTACGCGTTCATCATCCGCCGGCCCGGCGCCAGCCGTCCGACCAGCGCGGGCGGGCACACCTCGCCCGCGACCGCGACGGTGGTCACGGTGGCGGGCAGCTCGTCGGCGGCGGCGAGCACGGACGGCGGCGCGGTCAGATGCGTCACGCCGAACTCGGCGGCCACGCCGGCCAGCGACCCGTACGGCGGCAGCATGTCGCGGTCCGCCATGACGAGGGCGGCCCCCGCGGGCAGGGCGGTGCAGAACTCGGCGAACGCGGCGTCGAAGCTCGGCGAGGCGAACTGCAGGATGCGCGCGCCGGGTTCGGACCCGAACCGTGCGATGTGGCTCGCCGCCAGACTGCCCACTCCGCCGTGGGTGACCACGACGCCCTTCGGGGTGCCGGTGGAGCCGGAGGTGTAGATGACGTACGCGGGGTGCTGCAGCCGCTGCGGCCGGATGCGATCCGCGTCGCCGGGGGCCGTGGCCGGGCGAGCCGCCAGCGCGGTGGTCACCTCCGGGTCGTCGAGGACCAGCCGGGGCAGCGTGCCGGCGCCCAGCGCGGCCTCGGTCCCGCCAGTGCACAGCATCAGCTTCGGCCGGGCGTCGGCCAGCATGAACGCGATCCGCTGCGCCGGATACCGGGGGTCGACGGGCAGATAGCCCGCGCCTGCCTTGACCACGGCCAGCAGCACGGCCATCAGCTCGACGGACCGCTCCATGGCCACGCCGACCAGGTCCTCGGGACCGACGCCGCGGGCGATCAGCTCGTGCGCCAGCCGGTTGCTCTGCTCCTCCAGCTGTGCATACGTCAGGCTCCGTTCCGCCCCGACAACGGCCACGGCATCGGGGGTCCGCTGCACCTGTGCTTCGAACAGCTCGGCCAGCGTGCCCTCCGGCACGTCCCGGGCCGTGCGGTTCCAGTCCTGGACGACGGTGCGCCGCTCGGCCGGGTCCAGGATCTGCAGCCGGCTGAGGGGCGCGGCGGGGTCGGCGGCGATCTGCTCCAGCACCCGCGCCAGCCGCCGGGCCAGGTCCTGAACGGTGTCCTCGTCGAACAGCTCGGTGGCGTAGAAGATCTCGCCGCCGATGCCGGCCGGGCTGCCGTCGTCGTCGCGGTGTTCGGACAGGTCGACCGACAGGTCGAAGCGGGCGGCGAGAGAGCCGGGCGGGGTCAGCCGGACCTGGAGACCGGGCAGGTCCCACTGCGCGGACGGGACGTTCCGCAGCGACAGCATGACCTGGAACAGCGGGTTGCGGGACAGCGAGCGCGACGGCGCGAGGTCCTCGACGAGGTGCTCGAAGGGCACGTCCTGGTGGGCGTACGCGGCCAGGTCGGTCTCCCGTACCCGGGCCAGGAGTTCGGTGAAGGCGGGGTCGCCGCTCAGGTCGGTGCGCAGCACGAGCGTGTTGACGAAGAAGCCGGTCAGCCCGTCCAGCGCCGCGTCGCCGCGGCCGGCGGTGGCCGTGCCGATGGGGATGTCCGTGCCGGCGCCCATCCGGGCGAGGAGCGCCGCCAGCGCGGCGTGCACGACCATGAAGACCGTGGCCCCGCCGCGCTGGGCGACCTCGACGAGGCGGGCATGGGTGCGGGCGTCGATCCGGAGGGGGACCAGGCCGCCCGCGTACGACGACACCGCCGGGCGCGGCCGGTCTGTCGGCAGCGCCAGCTCCTGCGGCGCGCCTGCCAGGGCATCGTGCCAGTAGGCGAGTTGATCGCTCAGCAGGCTGTCCTCGTCACCCTGCTCCCCCAGCAGCTGCCGCTGCCAGAGGGCGAAGTCGGCGTACTGCACGGGCAGCGGCTCCCACACCGGCGCCCGGCCCTGCCGACGGGCCGCGTAGGCCGCGCTCAGGTCCTGCGCGAGGACGCCCATCGACCACCCGTCGACGGCGATGTGGTGCGCCACGATGAGCAGCACGTACTCCGTGGGGCCGGTGACCAGCAGCCGCGCCCGCCACGGGAGTTCGGTGCTCAGCTCGAAGCCGCGGCCGGCGTGCGCGCTCAGCTCCGCTTCGACCTGGTCCGCGGGGGTGTCGACGACCACCAGCGGCGGATGCGCCGCGGGGCCGTCCAGCACCTGCTGCCGCGGTACGCCGTCGGTCTCCGGGAAGACCGTGCGCAGGCTCTCGTGCCGGTCGGCGACGTCGGCGAGGGCGGCGTCCAGCGCGCCGGTGTCGAGGGCGCCGGAGAGCCGCAGCGCGAGCGGCATGTTGTAGACGCCCTCGGCTCCCTCTCCGAGCGTCTCCAGCCGGTTGAGGAACCACATCCGCTGCTGCCCGTACGACAGCGGCAGCTGCTCGGGCCGCGGCTGCGGCTCCAGCGGCGGCCGCGCGTCGCCGCGCTCGGCGTCGATCCGGCGGGCGGCGTCGGCGACGGTCGGGGCGGCGAACAGGTCGGCGATGCGCAGTTCGCTGTCGAGGACGGGGCGGATGCGGGCGATGAGCTTCATGGCGAGGAGGGAGTCGCCGCCGAGCTCGAAGAAGGAGGCGTCGGCGCTGACCTGGTTCAGGCCGAGGACTTCGGCGAAGAGCCCGCAGAGGATCTCCTCGGTGGGGGTGGCGGGGGCGCGGCCCTCGGTGGTGCCGGCGGTGTCGGGGGCGGGGAGGGCGGCGCGGTCCAGCTTGCCGTTGACGGTGAGCGGCAGCGCGTCGAGGGGCACGATCGCGGGGATCATGTACTCCGGCAGCCGGGCGGCGGCGAGGCCGCGCAGGGCTGCCGGGTCGAGCTCGCCGGCGGGGACCACGTAGGCCACGAGACGCCGGTCCCCCGGGTGGTCCTCGCGGATGACCACGGCGGCCTGGGCCACGGTTGGGTGGCCGCTGAGGACGGCTTCGATCTCGCCGGGCTCCACACGGAACCCGCGAACCTTGACCTGCTCATCCACGCGGCCTGCGAAGACCAGTTCGCCGTCGGCGGTCCACTTCGCCAGGTCGCCGCTGCGATACATCCGGCCACCCGGGACAGCGAAGGGGCACGCAACGAACCGCTCCGCGGACAGCCCCGGCCGCCCGATGTAACCCCGAGCCAGACCGGCACCGGCGATGTAGACCTCGCCGGTGACGCCTTCCGGGACGGGCTTGAGGAACTCATCGAGCACATAGACGCGGGCGTTGGGGAGGGGGCGACCGATGGCCGGGGCTTCCTCCAGGCCGGTCTTCAGTGCGGTCGCGGTGGCAGTGGTGATGACGGTGGCCTCAGTCGGGCCATACGTGTTCCACACCTGGGCGCCGGCCGACCACCGGTCGGCCAGATCGGCACTCAACCGCTCCGCACCCAGCACCCAATTGCGCACCCCCGGAACAGCGGTCGGCTCCAGCACCCCCAGCAAGGAGGGCACCACGCTGGCCACCTGCACGCCGGACCGGCTGATCATCCCGGCCAGCGCTTCCAGGTCACCGCGCTCGGCGGAAGTGGCGACGGCTAAGGTCCCGCCCGCGGCGAGGGTGACGACGACGTCGAGGACGGCGGCGTCGAAGCTGAAGGACGCGAACTGCAGCCCCACCACACCCGCATCCATCCCCAACACCGGACGCATCGCCTCAGCGAGATTCGCCACCCCACCGTGAGCGACGGCCACCCCCTTCGGGCGGCCCGTCGAACCCGACGTGTAGATCACATACGCCAACTGCTCCGGCACAATGACCGTCCCGAGCGGCTCCGCAGAGAACACGTCGACATCCTCGAGGAGAACGGCGCGGGCATCGCCGAGCGGCACCTCGGCCAGGCAGTCGGCCGTGCCAAGGACCACCTCGGCACCACTGTCCGCGACCATGAAGCCCAACCGGTCCACCGGATACTCCGGATCCAACGGCACAAAAGCCGCGCCGGCCTTCCACACCGCCAGCTCCGCCACCACCATCTCCACCGACCGCGGCAGACACAGCGCAACCCGCGACTCCCGCCCCACCCCCACACCGTTCAAAAACCGCGCCAGCCCATTCGCCCGCCGGTCCAACTCCCCGTACGACAACACCTGCTCACCACACCGCACCGCCACCGCATCCGGCGCCGCCGCAACCCGCCCCTCGATACGCTCCACGATCGACCCACCCGGCACCACGGCCCCGGTGGCGTTCCACTCCTCCACCACCCGCGCCCGCTCCGCCTCCGCCAGCACATCCAGCCGACCGACCAGCGCCCCCGGATCGGCCGCCATCTGCCCCAGCACCCGTACCAAGCGCCCAAGGAGCTCCTGTGCCGCCTCGGCGTCGAACAGGTCCGGCCGGTAGTCCAGCCGCAGCCGCAGCTCCTCCGTCGGGTGCACGCCAAGCGACAGCGGGAAGTTGGTGGACTCCCGCATCGCCGTGCCGGTGACCTGCACCCCAGCGGCCGCGGTGGACTCCTGTGCCCCGATGGGGTGGTTCTCGAACGCCATGATGGTGTCGAACGTCGCGCCGGGCCCGGCCAGCCGCTGGATCTCGGTGAGGCCCAGGTGCTGGTGGTCGAGCAGCGCCGACTGCCGGTCCTGCAGCTCCGTCAGCATGGCCGTGACCGACTGCGCGGGGTCGAAGTGCACGCGTACGGGCACCGTGTTGATGAAGAGCCCCAGCATGCTCTCCATACCGGGCAGATCCGCGGGCCGCCCCGCCACCGTCGCGCCGAACACCACGTCGCGGCGGCCGGTAAGCCGACCGAGCACGACGGCCCAGGCGGCCTGGATCACGGTGTTCAGGGTCAGGCCGTTGCGGCGGGCGAGGTCCCGCAGCCGGCCGGCGAGCTCCGCGCCGGCGTCGGTGGCCGCCTTGCCGGAGGCGACAGGGGCGGCGGCGGACTGCTCGCCCGGGGCCACCAGCGTCGGCTCCTCCGCGCCCGCCAGCTCCTGCCGCCAGGCGTCGCGCGCGGCTTCCTTGTTCTGGCGGGCGAGCCAGGCGAGGTAGTCGCGGTACGGGGTGACGGGCGGCAGGCCGCGGGCGCTGCCCCCGGCCTCGTAACACGTCCACAACTCCCGCATCAGCACCGGCAGCGACCAGCCGTCCAGCAGGATGTGGTGCAACGTGATCATCATCCGGTACTGGTCAGGCCCGACCTTGACCAGCAGCACCTTCAGCAGCGGCGGCACCGCCAGGTCGAACCGCCGCTCCCGCTCCTCGATCCCCAGCCTCTCCGACTCCGCCCGGGCCACATCGGCATCCAGCCCGGACAGATCCTCCTCCCGCCACGGCAGCTCCACGCCCCGGGCGATGACCTGCACCGGCTGCGCCACCCCGGCCAGCTGCCGGAAGCCGGCGCGCAGACTCTCGTGCCGGTCGAGCAGCGCCTGCCACGAGGCCCGCAGCACCGCCGAGTCGACGTCTCCTGCCAGGTCCAGCACGAGCTGCTCGACATAGACGTCGGTGCCCTGTTCGTCGTACACCGCGTGGAACAGCAGGCCCTCCTGCAGCGGCGACAGCGGCCAGACGTCCTGGACTCGCATCTGAGTCATCGTGCTCTCCCCTTGTCCGCGAGTTCCGCTTCGAGCGCGTCGATCTGGCTCTGGTCGAGCGTGATCAGTGAGAAGTCCGACGGCGTGTGGCCGCCGCCGGAGCCGGTGGTGTGGGTGGCAAGGCCGGTGAGCATCGCCAGCCAGCCGTCGGCGAGTTGCCGCATGTCCTCGGTGTGCTGGATGTGCCGGGGCCAGGCGAGCGTCAGCGTGAGCCGCGGGCCGTCCGGCAGGTCGCGGACCAGGCCGACGGCCTCCAGGGCGTGGGCCAGCGGGACCTTGTCGCCCGCTCCGCCGCCGAAGCTGCCTTCGGGGGCGGCGGACCAGACGGCTGCCCGGTCCGGTGTCCCGTCGGCGAAGCGGCCCAGGTAGTTGAAGCCGATCTGGGCGGTGGGCAGCGCGGCGAGGGCGGGTGCGGTCTCGGGGTTGAGATACCGGAGCAGGCCGTGGCCGAGGCCGTCGCCCGGGACCGCGCGGAGCTGTTCCTTGATCTGCTTGACGGCCCGTCCCGCCGCCGGCCCGCCGCCGCGCAACCCGGCGAAGTCCAGCGTCGCGGGGTCGAGCCGCACCGGAGTGGTGCTGGTGAACCAGCCCACCGTACGGACCAGATCGAGACCGTCGGCCGTCCGGCCGTGGCCTTCCACGTCCACGAGGACCCCGCCCCCCGCGTCCTGCCCGCGGTGCCGCCGCCACTCCGCGACCGCGGAGGCCAGGGCGGTGAGCAGCACATCGTCGATCCCGGCGTGGAAGGCGGCCGGGACCGCCGTCAGCAGGGTGCCGGTGAGCTCCGGCGAGGCCGTCACGGAGACCCGCTGCAGCGTGACGCCCACGTCGCGGGCCGGGTCCAGGGGCCGGTCGCCGAGCGGCGCGTCGGAGTCGCGCAGCAGCCGGGTCCAGGCGGGGAGTTCTGCGAGCCGCGGCCGGCCGGTGGCTTCGGCCCGCAGGGCGCGGGCCCAGTGCCGGAAGGAGGTGGGCACCGGCTCCAGCGCAACCTCGCGGCCGGCGGCCAGGTCTCCGTAGGCCTGGGCGAGATCCGGGACGAGGATCCGGAGGGAGAGCGTGTCCACCGCCAGGTGGTGGACGGTGAGCAGGAGCCGTCCGGGGGTGTCCGGGCCGGCGTCGAACCAGACCACCTGGGCCATCACACCCGCCTGCGGGTCGAGCCGGTCCGCGGCGGCCCGGGACTCCTCGGCGATGAGCCGGTCCAGATCGCCGGCGGTCACGTCGACCCGGTGCACCCAGGGGGCCGCGTACGCGGTCGGGGGGACGACCAGGCGGGGTACGGGCTCGGCCTCGAGCCGGGCCCGCAGGATGTCATGGTGATCGACAACCGCCTGAACAGCGTCGATCAGCGTCTCCAGCCGCATCCCCGCCGGGGCCACCACCAGGGTGGACTGATGGACTCCGGCCACCCGGTCCGGCCCCGCCCGCTCCACCAACTCGTGCATCACCGGGGTCAGCGGCACCTCACCGGTGCCCGGGTCACCGCCGCCGACGGCGCCACCGGCACCGACCTCCCCGGCGACCACGGCCAGGCCTGCCGGAGTCTGACGCTCGAACACCTGCCGCGCGGTCACCACCAAGCCCGCCTTACGCGCCCTCGACACCAGCAGCATCGACATGATCGAGTCACCACCCAGCTCGAAGAACGAGGCATCGGCGCTGACCTGGTTCAGGCCGAGGACTTCGGCGAAGAGCCCGCAGAGGATCTCCTCG
>NZ_JBQQBX010000067.1:0-18368 GCF_052245475.1 Streptomyces sp. 7N604
TCTCGCCCCCGTTAATTGGGGGGGCGGGGCCGCGGCGTTGTCAGCGGCCGCTGATAGCTTCTGCGCATCACGTGGGGGGAGTGATGTTCGGTGACTGACCGACCGCGCCTGCGCAAGGTGGTCAATGTCCTGGTCGTGTGCACCGCGGTCGTGGGAATCGGCTGGAGCGGAACCGAGCTCTGGACGTATGCGGCGAACCGGCTCGCCATCGACGAGGCCTGCGCCGGACTCGTATCCCCAGGGAAGATCACCGCGCTCCCCTACGGCGAGGGCCGCATCGAGCACAACGCCTCGGCGATCGACCTCGACACCGCTTCGGGCCGGTGCGAGCTGTTCAGTACGTCGGCGGGGGAAGCCGCTGACGCCTCGAAGCGGATGTTCTTCACGGCGAGCGTCGCCGTGGAACCGGAAGCGGCGACCGAGGAGACGGACCCGGCCTGGGACACCCTCGTCGACCGGTACGACCCGACCTATCTGGATCATCCGCTCGGCGGCGGCATCCCGGGCATCGTCACGGACACCGGGGTCGGCGTCAAACTCCCCTGCGCGGGCGGGAAGAAGGTGCAGGGCAGCGCGGTCAAGAACGTCGTGGCCGGCGCGGTCACCACGATGGACGGCTTCGATCCGCTCGGCAGCGGTCACCAGATGGACCAGAACACCCGTGACCGGTTGGCCTCCATAGCCGTCGACACCGCCAACAACCTCGGCGCGAAGCTCGGTTGCCGGGACCGGTTGCCCTCTCCGCCGGCCGGCATCCCGCCTGTCGAGGGCGAGCTCATAGCCCCCGAGTCGGCGAAGGGAACCTGCGCCTGGTACGCCAAGTCCGGCCTGGACAGCGGGGATTGGATGCCCGACCAGGTGATGGAGACCCGGGCCGACGGGGACGTCTGGACCGAGAAGTGCGGTCTGGCGCTGCGCCAGGACACCGCACGGGAGACCTGGGGGAAGTACGCGGGCAAGCCGGGGTACGAGGAGCTGGCCCAGCGGGACGCGCCCAGGTACGAGGGCGACTGGTGGGCCGCGGCGCAGAGCTGGTTCGGGGAGTCCGCGAAGGATGTGCGGATCGACGAGATCGGCTCGGAGACGACCGCGGCGGAGCCGGGGCGCGCGGGCCGCTCGCCGGAGGCACCCGTCTGGTGGGCCTCCTCGGTGTGCGACGGTGAGCCCGCCGTGCACACGCTCACCCTCAGGGACGCGTACGCGTTGGGGGCCGCGGCCCGCTCCGAGCCCGTGTTCCGCGCGTACGTCGCCGATGTCGCCCTGCGACGGGGGTGCACGGACGTCCGGTTCCCGAAGGCATCGGCCTTCACGGCGACTTTCAAGGAGAGCTGAGCCCCGGAACGGCCCCGCACCGCTGCGGGCTCGGGGCCGTCGGCCCGCTGCGTTCCGGGTGGTGATCAGGTCCAGAACTCGTTCTGGACGTCGATGTCCTCGACGCATTCGTCGATGTCGGTGATCTTCCCGCCCACGATGGTGAAGAAGAGCCCTTCGGCCATCTCCATGCCGCGGTCGCCCCGATCGGCGCGGACCTTGTGCACGGACATGACGTGCCCGCGCCCGTCGGCCAGCACGTTCTCAAGCTCGACCTGCAGAGTGCCGCTGGTCTCCTCGCCGAGGCGGCGGTACATCTGCAGACAGGCATCGCGACCCTTGTGGTGCCCCGAGAAGAGGTTGTCTCCGGGCACGTGGTGAACGACATCCGCCGTCATCAGGGAGCCCAAGGTGTCCATGTCACCCCGGGAGAATGCGTCGTAGCCCTGGCGGACCAGGGTGCAGTCAGGGTGCTCAGCCATAGTGATTCACGCCTTTCCTGCCGATATTTCCCTTGTGTTTCCATCATCGGACGGGCCCGAAAACCTGTCCACGGCGGGACGCGGGCCTGGCTAAGCTCGGCGCCATGCCCCCTGCTCAGCGCAAGCCCCGCGCCCGCACGTACGACCCGGCGAAGGTGCGGGCCGCGGTCACCGCCCAGCTTCAGTACGTGAGGGAGGCGGTGGCCGGGCTGTCCGCCGAGCAGTGGGCGCTGCCCACGCGGCTCGGCGACTGGAGCGTCCGCGATCTTGTCGCGCACATCGCCATGTGCGTCGGAGCCGTCAGCCGCTACGCGGAGCAGCCCGCGCCGTCCGTACGCGAGGTCGCCCTCGTGGACTGGCCGGCAGCGACGGCGGCCCACGCCGGGACCGTCGACGAGAACACGCGCGCCCTCGCCGCCCAGGCCGAGCCGGAGGAGCTGCTGACCCGCGCTGCCGACCGGCTCGCCGTGACCCTCGCCTCCACGCCCGACGACCGCCTGCTCGCGGGCCGTGTCGGGGCCATCCGGCTGGACGACTTCCTGGTCACCCGGTGCATCGAACTCACGGTTCACGGCGACGACTTGGCGGCCGCGCTCGGGGCCGAGATCCCGTACGACCGGCAGGCGCTCGCCGCCGCGACGCGCGTGCTCGCCGACGCGCTGGCGGCGAAGGCGCCCGGCGGGTCGGTGGAGGTGCGGATTCCGCCATTCGCGGTCGTGCAGTGCGCCGAGGGGCCCCGGCACACCCGCGGCACCCCGCCGAACGTCGTCGAGACCGACCCGCTGACCTGGATCCGCCTCGCCACGGGCCGTATGAGCTGGGCTGATGCGCTCGGCGCTGCGGCGGTTTCCGCCAGTGGCGAGCGGGCCGATCTGTCGGCTCTGCTGCCGGTACTGGGGTAGGGCCCGGCCCCGGCGGAGCACCGAAGCCCGGTGGGGGCGTGCGGCCGGAGTGGGGCCGAGTTCGTACGTACGTTCATCATCGCTCGCTCTCGGCAGCCATAATCCCCGCATGACTTCGCCCCGCGCCCCGCTGCCGGCAGAGTTCAGAGCTGTCCGCCCGTGGACCACGCGCGACGCACAGAGCTGGCTCGCGGCAGCACCACCGCGCTGGGCCAACCGCCTGGGGCCCGCGATCGCGCTCGCCCTGGCCCTGGTGGCGGCGATCGCGGCCGAGCCCGCGGTCGTGCAGAGCGGACTGCAGAACAGCCTGCAGAGCGGCCGTTCCCCGGCCGACCCCGACTGGACCGGTGTGGCGGAGACGGCCCTGGCCCTGACCCAGGTCTACTGGTTCCTGCGGCTTCCCGAACTCACTCTCATCTCCGCGCCGTTGACCGGGGCCCTCGTCGCGTACGAGGAGTTCCCCGCCCCGGACACGGGCAGTGCGGCCGCGAACGCGGCCGTACTCGTCGCCCTCCTCTACGGCTGGTCGATCGCGCTCCTGCGCCTTCGCCACCGGCGCCGCCAGCGGCTCGCGGCGCAGTCCGCGGCCGGTCCTGACACCCGCCCGCTCCCGCCGCCGCTGCCGCCCCTGCGCCGCGGCCGGCTCCAGATCGCCGCGGGAGCGCTGCTGTGCACGGTCGCCGCCGTCGCGTTCTGGCAGGCGGATCGCACCGCGCGCGCCGACGAGGCGCGCGCCGCAGGGGCGACCCGCCAGACCGCGCCGGCAGAGTCCGCGGGGGAGTCCGCGGCGGAGGCCCGCGGCTCGGGCGCGCTCGACGCCTGGCAGCTGAGCGGCTCGGCCGCGGCCGCGTTCGGCGTGTCCGCCCTCGCCTTCGGCGCCCTGGCCCGCCGCCGGGCCGCCGCCCTGCGACGCGGACCGGTTCCGGTGCTGCGGGTCCTCATACGCGAGGACGTCGAGGCCGACACCTGGGTCTTCGCGGCCGACGACCCCGAGGGCCGGCGCCCTCTCTTCTCCTGCGCGGTGGAGCAGGAGGACGACGAGGACGACGGCGACGAAGAACTGGAGGACGGCGAGGACAGCGAGGAAGACGGCGAGGAAGAGGAGGAGCCGAGTCCGGAGGAAGCCGCCGCGCGGCTGCGCACCCTCACCCGGCTGCGCGAGGCCGTCCTCCTCGGCGCCCCGTGCGCCCGCGCCGAGGTGGCCCTGGTCTCGGTGGCCGCCGATGGCGAGCCCATCACGGAATACACCTTCCAGGCCGTACGCCCCGCCCGCGGACGACGTCGGACCCCTGCGGCCCCGGTCGCGCGCGAGGACGAAGGTCTTGACGTGACCTTCGGCGGAGTGTCGACGGCCGAGCAGCTCGAGGCCGTGGCCGGGACCGGCCGGACCGCGGCCCGTATGGGCCCCCGGGACGAGCCCGCCCGCTGGGGCCCGCGCCCCGCCGACCGCGTCGTCGGAGTCCTCGGCCTGTTTCTCGCGGCCGCCGTGCTCGGCTCGTACCTGAGGGACGAGAACTCCCCGTGGTGGTACGCCTTCATCGTCCTCCTGGTCGCGTCCGTGCTCACCACGTCCTCCGCCATGGCCCACTGGCGCGTCACCGCCGACCGCGACGGGCTGTGGCTGACCGGTGCCTGGCGGGTCCGGCACCTTCCGTGGGACCGGCTCGGTGTCGCGAGGTACGACGAGGGGGAGCTCCGGGTGCGCGACCGCGGCCGGGACACGGTCTGGAGCCTGCGGGTGGCCCTGACGAGGTTCAGACGCCGGCACCGCCCGGACGGCGCCGCCCCCGGCCGCCGGGCGTCCGAGGAGATCACCGCCATGCGCGTACACCCGGAGTTGCGCCCCGCTCGCGTCAGTACGCGCCGTGAACGCGGGCTGCCGCTCGCCCCGCTCGTCGCCGTACCGCTCGCGGTCTGGACGATCTGGGCGGTCTGGACGCAGTACGTCTGAGGCTCCGGCCGCACGTCTGAGGCTCCGGTCGCGGCCATGGATCCCCGGCTCTGGATCCCCGGCCCGCAAGAAGTGTGACGCAGACGTCATCGGGCGCCCGCAGGCTGACCGGGTCCACCGGCCCCACCAGGCAATTCAACGGTCGTCCCGCACTGTGGACACCACCTCGGACCAGCTCCGCACCATGCCTCGCCCCTCCCGTCGTCGGATCCGACAGGTGCGGCGGAGTACCTGGTTCGGGTTAATCCTCAACCTGTCCTAGACTCGGTGGCGTGCCACGTGGTGACGGACGACTCAACCACGACCTCCTCCCCGGTGAGAAAGGCCCTCAGGACGCCTGCGGCGTCTTCGGTGTCTGGGCTCCGGGGGAAGAGGTCTCCAAACTCACCTATTTCGGGCTGTACGCGCTGCAGCACCGTGGGCAGGAGTCCGCGGGCATCGCGGTGAGCAACGGCTCCCAGATCCTCGTCTTCAAGGACATGGGCCTGGTCTCCCAGGTCTTCGACGAGACCTCCCTCGGCTCCCTCCGGGGCCACATCGCGGTCGGCCACGCCCGCTACTCGACCACCGGCGCCTCCGTGTGGGAGAACGCGCAGCCGACCTTCCGCGCCACCGCCCACGGCTCGATCGCCCTCGGCCACAACGGCAACCTGGTCAACACGGCCGAACTGGCCGAGCTGGTGGCCGAACTCCCCCGCGAGAACGGCCGCGCCACCCAGGTCGCCGCGACCAACGACACCGACCTCATCACCGCCCTCCTCGCGGGCCAGGTCGACGAGGACGGCAAGCCGCTGACCGTCGAGCAGGCCGCGCCCCTGGTCCTGCCCAAGGTCAAGGGCGCCTTCTCGCTCGCCTTCATGGACGAGCACACCCTCTACGCCGCCCGTGACCCGCAGGGCGTCCGCCCGCTGGTCCTCGGCCGCCTCGAGCGCGGCTGGGTCGTGGCGAGCGAAACCGCCGCCCTCGACATCGTCGGCGCGAGCTTCATCCGCGAGGTCGAGCCCGGCGAGATGATCGCCATCGACGAGGACGGCCTGCGCGCCACCCGCTTCGCCGAGGCCCGCCCCAAGGGCTGCGTCTTCGAGTACGTCTACCTCGCCCGCCCGGACACCGACATCGCCGGCCGCAACGTCTACCTCTCCCGCGTGGAGATGGGCCGCCGCCTGGCCAAGGAGGCCCCGGCCGAAGCCGACCTGGTGATAGCGACCCCGGAGTCCGGCACCCCGGCCGCCGTCGGATACGCCGAGGCGAGCGGCATCCCGTACGGCTCGGGCCTGGTCAAGAACTCCTACGTCGGCCGGACGTTCATTCAGCCCAGCCAGACCATCCGCCAGCTCGGCATCCGCCTCAAGCTCAACCCCCTCAAGGAAGTCATCCGGGGCAAGCGCCTGGTGGTCGTCGACGACTCGATCGTCCGCGGCAACACCCAGCGCGCGCTCGTCCGGATGCTCCGCGAAGCCGGGGCGGCCGAGGTCCACATCCGGATCTCCTCCCCGCCGATCAAGTGGCCCTGCTTCTTCGGCATCGACTTCGCCACGCGCGCGGAGCTGATCGCCAACGGCCTGTCGGTCGAGGAGATCGGCAAGTCGCTCGGCGCGGACTCGCTCGCGTACATCTCCATCGACGGCATGATCGAGGCGACCACCATCGCCAAGCCGAACCTGTGCCGCGCCTGCTTCGACGGCGAGTACCCGATGGACCTGCCGGACCCGGAGCTGCTCGGCAAGCACCTCCTGGAGTCCGAGACGGCCGGGCAGGCCAAGCCCGATCCGGACGGCGTCCAGACGCTGACCGCCGGTGTCGGCGGCGCCGACGCCCTGCGCCGCCCGTAAGGGCCCACCGGCGTACCCAACGACACGAAAGTTTCCATCAATGTCCGAGTCCGGGACCACTGGTGCCAGTTACGCCGCCGCGGGCGTCGACATCGAGGCGGGCGACCGTGCCGTCGAGCTGATGAAGGAGTGGGTGAAGAAGGCCACCCGCCCCGAGGCCGTGGGCGGTCTCGGCGGCTTCGCGGGCCTCTTCGACGCCTCCGCCCTCAAGCGGTACGAGCGCCCCCTCCTCGCCTCCGCCACCGACGGCGTCGGCACGAAGGTCGACATCGCCCGGCAGCTGGGCGTGTACGACTCCATCGGCCACGACCTCGTCGGCATGGTCGTCGACGACATCGTCGTCTGCGGCGCCGAGCCGCTGTTCATGACCGACTACATCTGCGTCGGCAAGGTCCACCCGGAGCGCGTCGCCCAGATCGTCAAGGGCATCGCCGAGGGCTGCGTGCTGGCGGGCTGCGCGCTCGTCGGCGGCGAAACCGCCGAGCACCCGGGCCTCCTCGGCCCCGATGACTTCGACGTCGCGGGCGCCGGCACGGGCGTCGTCGAGGCCGACCGCGTGCTGGGCGCGGATCGTATCCGCAAGGGTGACGCGGTGATCGCCATGGCGTCCTCCGGACTTCACTCGAACGGGTACTCGCTCGTCCGGCACGTGGTGTTCGACCGGGCGGGCTGGACCCTCGACCGGGAGGTCGCGGAGTTCGGCAGGACCCTGGGCGAGGAACTCCTCGAACCGACCAAGATCTACTCGCTGGACTGCCTGGCGCTGACCCGTACGACCGAGGTGCACGCCTTCTCGCACATCACCGGCGGTGGCCTGGCGAACAACCTGGCCCGGGTCGTCCCGGACGGGCTGCACGCGACGGTCGACCGGTCCACCTGGACGCCGGGCCCGGTCTTCGACCTCGTCGGCCGGGCCGGACAGGTCGCGCGCCCGGAGCTGGAGAAGACGCTCAACATGGGCGTCGGCATGGTCGCGGTCGTGCCGCAGGAGTCGGTCGACGTGGCGCTGGCCGTGCTCGCGGACCGCAGCGTCGACGCGTGGGTCGCGGGGGAGATCACCGAGCGCGGCGACCGTACCGAAGCAGTGGCCCTGACCGGTGACCACGCCGGCTGAGCGGGGCTCGCAGGGCAGCACAGAACCCGGTCCGGGGGCGGGCCCCGGACCGGGTCAGTGGTCGTGCTGTGGGCGGGCTCGCTGCGTGCGCGATACGGCCGGGGCCGAGCGCAGCGTCAAGCGCGCCGACGGTATGCGGACTGCTCGGACGACTCGTCGTCGTCCTCGTCATCCTCGTCGTTGTAGCGATCCGCGTACTGTGCGTACGGGTCGTCGTCCAGCTCATCATCCTCGAAGCGCTCGCCATTCGGCGGCTGGCTCGAAGTCGATGCGCCCAGCTCCTCGGCCAGGCGTGAGAGATCCGTCCCACCGCTGTTGTACTTCAGCTGGCGGGCGACCTTCGTCTGCTTGGCCTTGGCCCGGCCGCGCCCCATGGCTCGACCCCCTCAACGACGGGGCTCGACGGCCCCAGAGTCTTGACACGCGTTCATGATTCGGAGCGGGCTCTCAACGGAGAGACCGGTCCGTAGGGCTTCAACGGTACCTGCTTCCGCGCCCATACGGTACGTCGCCCACAGGACGCGACACGCGGCAGAACCCTCGAGGAGCCCTGTCCCCGCTGGTCAGCGATGATTTTACCTCCTGCACAGGATCGACCCGCCGACGGGTGGTGAGTCTTGTCTCGTCCTCCTGCCAGCGGGCCGTTTTGCACTGCCCGGGTCAGACCGCCGTACGGGCCCGGGCCTCCGCCATGCGCTGCTCCGCCAGGCGGTCGGCGGCGGCCGCGGGCGGAATGCCGTCGGACTTGGCACGGTCGAATATGGCCAGCGTGGTGTCGAAGATCTTGGTCGCCTTGGCCTTGGCCCGGTCGAAGTCGAAGCCGTGCAGCTCGTCCGCCACCTGGATCACGCCGCCGGCGTTCACCACGTAGTCCGGCGCGTAGAGGATGCCGCGGTCGGCGAGGTCCTTCTCGACGCCGGGGTGGGCCAGCTGGTTGTTGGCGGCGCCGCAGACGATCTTCGCCGTGAGGACCGGGACCGTGTCGTCGCCCAGCGCGCCGCCGAGCGCGCACGGAGCGTAGATGTCCAGGCCGTCGGTCCTGACCAGGGCGTCCGTGTCGGCCACCGCCGTCACCCGGGGGTGCTTGATGCGGATGCGGTCCACGGAGTCCTGCCGGACGTCCGTGATCACGACCTCGGCGCCGTCCTCCAGCAGATGCTCGACGAGGTGGTGGCCGACCTTGCCGACGCCCGCGATGCCGACCTTGCGGCCGCGCAGCGTCGGGTCGCCCCACAGGTGCTGGGCGCTGGCCCGCATGCCCTGGAAGACCCCGTAGGCGGTCAGCACGGACGAGTCGCCGGCGCCGCCGTTGGCCGGGGATCGGCCGGTGGTCCACTTGCACTCGCGGGCCACGACGTCCATGTCGGCGACGTAGGTGCCGACGTCGCAGGCCGTGACATAGCGACCGCCGAGCGAGGCGACGAAGCGGCCGTAGGCGAGCAGCAGCCGCTCGCTCTTGATCACGTCCGGGTCGCCGATGATCACGGCCTTGCCGCCGCCGTGGTCGAGACCGGCCAGCGCGTTCTTGTACGACATGCCGCGCGCGAGGTTGAGGGCGTCCAGGACGGCCTCCTCGTCGGAGGCGTACGCGTGGAAGCGGGTACCGCCGAGGGCGGGGCCCAGGGCGGTGGAGTGGATCGCGATCACGGCCTTCAGGCCGCTGTCGCGGTCCTGGCAGAGGACGACCTGCTCGTGGCCCCCCTGCTCGGAGCGGAAGAGGGTGGACAGCACGCCGAGATCGTCGGCTGGTGGACTTACGTCGGTCACTGTGGTGACTCCCGGAGACGTGAGGGAACGCCCTCCTGCGGGTGGGGAGGGCCCGGTGGCCACAGCGTAGATCCTGAACGGCCCCTCCAGCACCGAGCTGCGGAGGATCACCTCCGTGTGGCCTACACACGTGGGACGATCAATAACGTCAGGGTGGGCAACTCCCGGCGGCAAACGGAGGAGTGGACGCGTGGGCGTGGCGTCATCGGTGGTGGTCCCGTATGCGGCTTATCTGCGGGTCTACGAACCGCTGGCCGCGTTCCCCGAGCCCGAGCGCTCCCACTGGTACCGCTACGCCGCCCGCGAGCACATCCCCACCGCCCAGGACGAACTCCGGCGCTCGCTGGCCGACTTGCTGCCCGTACCGCCGGTCCCGGTGCCCGTACACGAGAGCAGCGACGCCTTCGTCGCCGTCGTGGACGGCGTGACCTGCGTCTGCCCCTGGCGCACCCGGCTGCGCGGCTGGCTGGCCCTGGAGGAGCTGGCGGAGCGGCTGCCGGCGCCTGTGCTGGACGCGGTCCTGCCCGCCGTGGTGCGGCGGCAGGCCGAGGCGGACTACGAGCAGTGGCTGGAGCGCAATCCGGACGCCCGGCCGTGGATCCGTACGGCGACCTGGCACGTCCCGGTCCTGTGGTTCGCGCTCTTCGCCGACGAGGAGCGCGAGTATGTGAAGGACGTCACAGAACCGGTGCTGCGCTACCGCACCCCGATGGTGGAGGCGCGGCGGCGGGTGGCCCGCGCGCTGCGGGTGCTGCGCGACTCCATGGGGGAGGGGCCGCTCATCGACGGCCTGGAGAGCGTGGGCAGGTGGCTCGAGGAGTTCCACCCGCGGTCTCTCGTGGAGCTGGACTACGGAGGCTTGGTGCATGCTCTACCGGAAGGGCAGCTCGCCGAGGACCACTCGGCCGCGGATGTGGCCGAGGGGCTCCAGGCGCTGCGCGAGGGCGACGGGGCCCGCGCCGGCCGGGCGTACGAGCGGCTGACGGACCGCTGGCGCGTCGTGCGGGAACGGCAGTTCGCGAGCTGACGGCTCCGGGCCGGCGGGTCCGGTCCGGCAGGTTCCGAGCTGACAGGTTCTGGGCCGACAGGTTCTGGGCCGACAGGTCTGGTCCGGCAGGTTCTGGGTAGGCGGGTCTGGCCCGGCAGGTCCGGTCCGACAGGTCCGACAGGTCCGGACAGGCGGGGCCGGTCCGGCGAGTCCGGGATCTACGTTTCGATCCGGGCCATTGTCGCAAGCGTGACCGACGGCACTAAGGCAGGTCTTGCCCTGATCCCATGCCCTCGTGCCAAAATAGGACAAGGAGTCCGGCAGGGCTCCCTTCGTCCAACTATGGGCGAGGAATTGGCATTGCGCTCGGTTCATGGGGTCTCGCGACCCCGGATCGCGACTGTGACTGATCGTCACGGCCGTGTGACTGTCCGCTATGGCACGGTCCATCGGCATCCGTCGAGGTTGAACACCTGAGAGGGCAAATCCATCGGTTTGGCCGACGCGGCTGGACAGATGGTGTAGTTGTAGTGCCGAGGACAAGCCGTTCGTCCTATAACCGACTCGGCCTGCGTGCGCCATTTCGGGCAACGCGGGTCAAGGTGCAGAATTTAGAGGAAAGAACCGTGATGGTTCGGTTCTCCCGAGGAGGCCGCTCATGACCGCTCGCACCCCTGATGCCGAGCCGCTGCTGACCCCGGCTGAGGTTGCCACGATGTTCCGCGTGGACCCGAAGACGGTCACGCGCTGGGCCAAGGCAGGCAAGCTCACGTCCATCCGCACGCTCGGAGGGCACCGCCGCTACCGCGAAGCCGAGGTGCGGGCGCTGCTCGCAGGCATTCCGCAGCAGCGTAGCGAGGCCTGAACAACTCCATATCGGGGCATATCCGGGACCCCCCAACCCCGCGATGGCCCAACTGGCTCCACACGACGAGCGCCTGCCCCAACAGGCCCCCTTCCCTCGGTATTGAGGGTGCGTCGTAGATCGCGCTGGACTCCGCCGGGTCCAGCGCGATCTTTTTTGTGCCTGCCCTGCGTCTGCCGGCGTCCGGCTGCGTCTGCTCGCATCGGCGGCGGCTGCTGGCTGGAAGTACCCCTGCGGGTGGCTGGTGACTCACCAGTAGGTCCCGCCGGGGAGTGCAATTGCACATATTAAATTGAGCTGTTGTGGGGAGGGGCTGAGTTCCGCCACTTCCGAAACTTCTTCGGTGACTCCCGTCACAGGACAACCGCCTTGTCCCCTAATGCAACTCTGCGGTAATAGGCGCGGGCGAGGCAAGGCGCCCTTGGTCACCGGCCCTTGGGACCTTCGTCCCGGCCCGTCTCCGGGGCCTCGTCGGGGTCGGCGCGCTCCGTCGTTCCAGGCTCCATCGCGAGCCGCAGCAGCTGGTGACAGACCGGGCAATGGCGGGTGAGGTGGCGATAGCCGACCGCGGCCGACAGATGGGCCCGCAGCAGCGCTCTGGTCTCATGCCTCGCAGACGTCGCCATGCGCGCATTACCTCCTGTACCCCGCATCCCCTGATGTCTGGGTACCCCCGGGTGCGTGCCGCAGTCAAGACACGCACAAGGCCCGGATCCTGAGGATCCGGGCCTTGTGTCCGATGTGGCTGCTGCGGTCCTGGCGGGATTTGCTGGGTTTGATTCGCGGCTCCGCCGCGGGCCCGGCCTCTGGGGCTGCTCCCGGGCCGGGCAGCGCTACGGCCCGCATCCGGGGTGGATGCGGGCCGTGGTTTCGCTGCGGTCCTGACGGGATTTGAACCCGCGGCCTCCACCTTGACAGGGTGGCGAGCACTCCAAACTGCTCCACAGGACCAGATTTTCGCGGCTGAGCTGCGTATTGCCGCGAGAAGAGACTGTACAGCAGTTCAAGGGGACCGGTCGAACTCACTCCCGGCGACGGCGGCGCTACGGGACCGCGGCGTCGATCGCCTTCACGATCCGCTTGTCCGACACCGGATACGCCGTGCCCAGCGCGTGCGCGAAGTAGCTGACCCGCAGCTCCTCGATCATCCAGCGGATCTCACGCACCTCCCGCGGCACCGGCTTGCCCCGCGGCAGCTGCTCCAGCAGCCACGCGTACTCGTCCTGCATCTCCCGCACCTTCGCCATCCGGGCGGTGTCCCGCTGGACGCCGGTGGGGAGCTGGGTCAGCCGCCGGTCGACGGCCACCAGGTAGCGCAGTAGGTCCGGCAGGCGGCGCGCGCCGTGGGCGGTGACGAAGCCCGGCTTGATGAGGCCGTCCAGCTGCTCCCTGATGTCCGTGAGGGCCGGGACGAGCGTGAGGCTCTTCGTCGCCTTCAGGCGGCGCTCACAGGACTGCCAGGCGGCCAGCACCTCCTGGACCCGGCGGATGGTGTCCATCGTGGCGTCCACCAGGTCGGCCCGTACGGCGTCGAAGAGCTTGCGGAAGGACTCCTCGTCCCAGGCCGGACCGCCGTGGGCCGCCATGAGCTTGTCCGCGGCCGCCGTCACACAGTCGTCGAAGAGCGCCTGGATGGAGCCGTGCGGATTGCTCGAGAGCGCGAGCTTCTGCTGGTTGCTGAGCTTGTCTTGGGCGAATTTGGCGGGGTTGGACGGGATGTTGAGGAGGATCAGGCGGCGGGTGCCGCGCCACATCGCCTCGGACTGCTCCGGCTCGGTGTCGAAGAGCCGTACGGCGACCGACGCGCCCTCGTCGACCAGCGCCGGGTAGGCCCTGACGGGCTGGCCGCCCCGCCGGGTCTCGAAGGTGCGGGACAGCGCCCCGATCGTCCACTGGGTCAGGCCGCTGCGCTGCTCAGGGCCCGTATGGCCGGAGGTCTCGGCGGCCTTCTCGAAGGCCTTGGAGATCGCGGCGCGGGTCTTCGGCTTGAGCTTCAGCTTCAGCGCGTCCAGGTCCTTGTCCTCGGCCAGCCTGCGCCGGCGCTCGTCGATCACCCGGAAGGTGATCTTCAGGTGGTCCGGGACCTTGGCGAGGTCGAAGTCGTCGGCCGTCACGGGCACGCCGACCATGCGCTGCAGCTCGCGCGCGAGCACCGCCGGCAGCGGATCCTGCACCGGGACCGCGGAGTCCAGGAAGCGCCTGGCGAAGTTCGGCGCCGGGACGTAGTTGCGGCGGATCGCCTTCGGCAGGGACCGGATCAGCTCGGTGACCAGGTCCTCGCGCAGCCCCGGGATCTGCCAGTCGAAGCCGTCGGGGGTGACCTGGTTGAGCACCTGCAGCGGGACGTGGACGGTCACGCCGTCCGCGTCGGCGCCCGGCTCGAACTGGTACGTGACCCGGAACTTCAGCTTTCCCTGCCGCCAGGAGTCCGGGTAGTCGTCCTTGGTGACGGCCTCCGCGCTCTCGTTGATGAGCATCGACCGCTCGAAGTCGAGCAGTTCGGGCTCCTCACGGCATTTGTGCTTCCACCAGGAGTCGAAGTGCGCGCCCGATACGACGTGTTCCGGGACCCGCTGCTCGTAGAAGTCGAAGAGCGTCTCGTCGTCCACGAGGATGTCGCGGCGGCGGGCGCGGTGCTCCAGCTCCTCGACCTCGCCGAGGAGCTTGCGGTTGTCGTGGAAGAACTGGTGGTGGGTCCGCCAGTCGCCCTCCACCAGCGCGTTGCGGATGAACAGCTCGCGCGAGGTCTCCGGGTCGATCCGCCCGTAGTTGACCTTGCGCTGGGCGACGACCGGCACGCCGTACAGCGTCACCCGCTCGTACGCCATGACGGCCGCCTGGTCCTTCTCCCAGTGCGGCTCGCTGTACGTCCGCTTGAGCAGGTGCTGGGCCAGCGGCTCGATCCACTCGGGCTCGATCTTCGCGTTGACCCGCGCCCAGAGGCGGGAGGTCTCGACGAGTTCGGCCGACATGATCCAGCGCGGCGGCTTCTTGAAGAGCGCGGAGCCGGGGAAGACCGCGAACTTGGCGCTGCGCGCGCCCAGGTACTCGTTCTTGTCCGTGTCCTTCAGGCCGATGTGCGACAGCAGGCCCGCGAGGAGGGAGGTGTGGATGCGGTCCGGGGCCGCGTCCTGGTCATTGAGATGGATACCCATCGTCTTGGCGACCTGGCGCAGCTGCGTGTAGATGTCCTGCCACTCCCGTATCCGCAGGTAGTTCAGGAACTCGCTGCGGCACATGCGGCGGAAGGCGGAGGAGGACAGCTCCTTCTGCCGCTCGCGGATGTAGCGCCAGAGGTTGAGGAAGGCGAGGAAGTCGCTCGTCTCGTCCTTGAAGCGGGCGTGCTGCTGGTCCGCCTGCTGCTGCTTGTCGGACGGGCGCTCGCGCGGGTCCTGGATGGACAGGGCGGCGGCGATGACCATGACCTCGCGCACGCAGCCGTTGCGGTCCGCGTCCAGGACCATACGGGCCAGGCGCGGGTCCACGGGCAGCTGGGCCAGCTTGCGGCCGAGCTGGGTGAGCCGCTTCCTGGGATCCTTCTGCTTCGGGTCGAGCGCGCCGAGCTCCTCGAGGAGCTGCACACCGTCCTTGATGTTGCGGCGGTCGGGCGGGTCGATGAACGGGAACTTCTCGATGTCGCCGAGCCCGGCCGCGGTCATCTGGAGGATGACGGAGGCGAGGTTGGTGCGGAGGATCTCGGCGTCCGTGAACTCCGGGCGGGAGAGGAAGTCGTCCTCGGAGTACAGGCGGATGCAGATGCCGTCGGAGGTGCGGCCGCAGCGGCCCTTGCGCTGGTTGGCGCTGGCCTGCGAGATCCGCTCGATGGGGAGGCGCTGGACCTTGGTGCGGTGGCTGTAGCGGGAGATCCGGGCGGCGCCGGGGTCGATCACGTACTTGATACCGGGGACGGTGAGGGACGTCTCGGCGACGTTGGTGGCCAGGACGATCCGGCGGCCCGGATGCCGCTGGAAGACGCGGTGCTGCTCGGCGTGCGAGAGCCGGGCGTAGAGCGGGAGGACCTCCGTGGCGCGCAGGTTCTTCCTGTTGAGCGCGTCCGCGGTGTCGCGGATTTCCCGCTCGCCGGAGAGGAAGACGAGGATGTCGCCGGGCCCCTCGGCCTGGAGCTCGTCGACGGCGTCGCAGATGGCCGTGACCTGGTCGCGGTCGCTGTCGTCGGAGTTCTCCTCCAGGAGGGGCCGGTAGCGCACCTCCACCGGGTACGTACGGCCGCTGACCTCGACGATCGGGGCGTCGTCGAAGTGCCGCGAGAAGCGCTCCGGGTCGATCGTCGCCGAGGTGATGACGACCTTCAGATCGGGGCGGCGGGGCAGCAGCTGCGCGAGGTAGCCGAGGATGAAGTCGATGTTGAGGCTTCGCTCGTGGGCCTCGTCGATGATGATCGTGTCGTACTGGCGCAGCTCGCGGTCCGTCTGGATCTCGGCGAGCAGAATGCCGTCGGTCATGAGCTTGACGAGGGTGTCGTCGCCCACCTGGTCCGTGAAACGGACCTTCCAGCCGACGGTCGCGCCGAGCGGCGTCCTGAGCTCTTCCGCCACGCGCTCGGCGACGGTGCGGGCCGCGATCCGGCGCGGCTGGGTGTGCCCGATCAGGCCCCGGACCCCGCGGCCGAGCTCAAGGCAGATCTTGGGGATCTGCGTGGTCTTGCCGGAGCCGGTCTCGCCCGCGACGATCACGACCTGGTGGTCGCGGATCGCCGCCAGGATCGCGTCCCTCTTCTGGCTGACGGGGAGGGTCTCGGGGTACGTGACCTCGGGCACGGCCGCCCGGCGGCCCCCCAGCCGGACTTCCGCGCGCTCGATCTCCGCCGAGATCTCTTCGAGCACGGCCTGCCGGGCCTCGGGCTTACGGATCCGCCGCGCGCCGTCGAGCCGCCGCCCGAGCCGCCGCTCGTCGCGCAGCGTGAGCTCGGGCAGCCGCTTCTGCAGGGCGGCGAAGGCGGTGGGGGAAGGCGAGGAAGTAGGCATACCTGGTCAAGGATCGCACCTCGCGGAATCCCTGGGCCAATGGATTCCCCTGCGGGGCGCGCAACGGACGGCCCATGCCCGGGCGGCGGGCGGTCGGGCTTCCGGCCCATGCCCGTGGGGGGCGGGGCGGGGCAGGGCCGGGGGCGCGGTCCAGGGCCCGTAGAGGGCGGCGGATGGTCTGTCCGGCGACTCGGTGATCAGCGACTACGAGTTGGCCGGGCCGCCGCAGAGCCTGGCGCAGTCGGGCGGCATTACCCAGCTCTCCGTACCGCGCGCGTCGAGCGCGTAGGGCGCCTGAGCGGAGAGCCCCGCGGCGGCGCTCCCCAAAGAACTGAGCCCCCCATCAGAGATGGGGGGCTTGCGGTGGCTGGGGCCGGGGTCGAACCGGCGACCTTCCGCTTTTCAGGCGGACGCTCGTACCAACTGAGCTACCCAGCCGCAGCGGTCCTGACGGGATTTGAACCCGCGGCCTCCACCTTGACAGGGTGGCGAGCACTCCAAACTGCTCCACAGGACCAAGCTCGTGCGAGGACCAGTCTCGCACAGGATCTTGCGTGCCCCCAACGGGATTCGAACCCGTGCTACCGCCTTGAAAGGGCGGCGTCCTGGGCCACTAGACGATGAGGGCTGATGGCCCACCTGAGCGCTTATCGGCGCCGTCGGGGACGTGAGAAGCATATGGGATGGGGGGAGCTATCGCCAAAACTGTTTCCCGAGGGTCCTCACTCCGATGGAGAGACCGATCGGGAGACGGATGGAGAAGGGGGCGCACCAGGCGTGTTGTTCTCCGGGAGATGGCGGCTGACCTCCGCCGTCGAGAGGCCCAGGCCGCCCAGCGTGATCTCGTCCCAGGCCTGGAGCGTGCGAGTGTCCCGGTCCAGGTAGAGGACCGAGGCCTCCACCGGGTCCGGCTCTTCGCCCTCGACCGCGCGCAGCCCGCTGCCGCCCGTGGAGCCCTCGGTCCTCAGCCGGGTGCCGTGCTCCATGAGCGTGTTCGTACGGCGGTGGATGTGGCCGGCCAGGACCAGCGGGACCGTGCCGTCGGTCTGCTCCGCGGCGACCGGGTTGTGGGCCAGGGCGATGTCGACCGGCTTGCCGGCGGCCTTCTGGACCCGCAGCGCCGCGGCCAGCTCGCGACCCACCCGCTCCTCGGCCGGGTCGCCCGCGGCGACGACCGAGCGGTCCGGGGTGAACTGCGGGTCGCCGATGCCCGCGAGCCGCAGCCCGGCCACCTCCACCGTCTTTCCGTGATCCAGGACGTGGACGTTCCGCCGCCCCTCCATCGACTTCTGGGTGGCGGCCGAGTCGTGATTGCCGCGCACCCAGACGTAGGGGGCGCCGAGGCCGGGGATCGGGTCGAGGAAGCCGTTCTCGGCCGCCGAGCCGTGGTCCATGGTGTCGCCTGTGTCGACGATCACGTCGATCTCGTACTGCTCGACGAGTGACTCGATGAGGTGCCAGGCGGCCGGGTTGAGATGGATGTCGGAGACGTGCAGGACGCGGACGGTGGTCGGGTCGGGCTGGTACGCGGGGAGGGTGGACGTGACGTCGTACAGCTTGGTCATGTTGGTGACGAGCCGGGCCAACTCCTGCTGGTAGACGTCGAAATCGCTGACGATGCTGCGGGCGTTGCCGACCACGCTGGGGGCGGAGGACAGCAGTCCGGAGAACTTCGGCTCCAGGACGGACTTCGGGTTCCACGTCGCGTACGCGAGCCCGCCCGATGCGGCGAGCAGGGTCAGCGCGAGCCCGCCGGCGGCGAGCGCGCGGCGCGGCTTCCGGTAGACGGCGAGACCGAGGGCGCATGAGCCGGACACGACGGCGACGCAGGAGCGGAGGGCCAGGTCGAAGGTGCCGGCGTCCACGTCGTGGGAGACCTCGTCCTGGAGGCCGGCGATCCGTTCGGGGTGGTTGACCAGCGCGGCGGAGCGCTCGGGGTCCAGCTGGTCGACGTCGACGTCGAGCCTGATGGGGGCGGCGTGGCTGCGGAGTTCGAGCGAGCCGAGCGGGGAGACATTGACCTTGGTGCCGCCGGGGAGGGAGGGGCGCAGCGTCATTCGGGTGTCCATGGGCCCGACGGGCGTACGGACGCTGCCGACGATCAGCAGCCCGAGCCACGCGCCGAGCAGGACGACGGATATCAGGCCGAGGGCGCGGGCGTAGGGGTGGGG